>JAICVV010000053.1 GCA_025935155.1 Alphaproteobacteria bacterium | reverse complement strand
CAATCGCGCGCGGCGCGCCAACGCAAATGGCGCGGCGGGCGCCAGTGCCATGGTTGCATAACGGTAGGCTGTGAGCGGGAGCGGCATTGTCAGGCGCTTTCTTGCCCGTCTGAGAGGTTGTGCCGATAGAGCCGCGCATACAGCCCGCCTTTCACCATAAGGTCAGCATGGCAGCCCCTTTCGACCACACGGCCCCGCTCCAGTACATAGATGATGTCGGCGTCGAGAACGGTGGAAAGCCGGTGGGCTATGACGATGGTCGTGCGTCCCTTCGTCAGGGTTGCCAATGCTTCCTGCACCTGCCGCTCGCTTTCGCCGTCCAGCGCTGACGTGGCTTCGTCGAGTAGCAGAATTGGCGCATTCCGCAGCATCGCTCGGGCGATCGCGATACGTTGACGCTGACCGCCGGAGAGCTTTAGCCCGCCTTCGCCCACGGTTGCATCGTAGCCGCGCTCGGTGGCTTGAATGAAGCCGTCCGCCGCCGCCGCTCTGGCCGCGGCAATTATCGCTTCGCGAGTGGCGCCCGGCCGGCCAAGTGAAATGTTCTGAGCTATACTTTCATCGAACAGGATCGGATCTTGGGTCACCAACGCTATATTTTCGCGCAGCGACTTCAGCGTGATATTTCGGATATCCTGTTCGCCAATCTTGATTGTGCCTGTATCCGGCTCATGAAACCGAAGCAGAAGATTGAAGACCGTTGTCTTGCCGGACCCAGATGGCCCGACCAGAGCCACTTTCTTTCCCGCCGGAATATCGAGCGAAACTTCATCCAGCGCGGGTGCGCCGGTTTCATACTGGAAGCTGACCCTCTCGAAGCGTACCCTGCTAGCCTCCGCTGGCGCGCGAAGTTCCAGCGGCCTAGCACCGGCTGCATCTACGATACGTGGCTTCAAATCGATAATTGCGAAAAGGCGATTGGCAGCGGAAAGACCTTCGTTGGAAATCGCCGTCAGCTGGCTGAGATTTCGGACTGGTTGTTGGGCAAGCAGCATGGCCGCAACGAAGGCGGCGAATTCGTTGACAGCGAGTTGCCCATGCATGGCCTGCCATCCGGCAAAGGCCACTGTAATGGCGGCCGCCAAGCCACCGATCAAATCAGTTGACGGCACCGAAGCTGAACGCGAGCGGACTGCCTTGAGGATGTATTTGAGGCGCCGGGCGATGCGGGCGTAGGCGATCTCGGCGGCATGATCCTCGAGATTGTAAGCCTTGATAATGCGGCGCCCTGACAGCGTTTCCGAAAGCGCACGGGCCAAAACACCCGTTTCTTCCATGCCGCGCGTTGATGATTTGCGCAGCGAGCGGCCGAGCTTCTGCGTAACAAACGCGACTGCAGGCAACAATGCGAGAGAAATCAGCGTCAGCTGCCAATCCTGCAACAGCATCACGACCAGCAATGCAACCAGCGTGACGACTTCTTTTCCCAAGCCAGCCACGCCGCGAATGATGGCATTGCGCAGCATTGCCACATCGTAAAGAAATTTCGAGATTATCTCGCCGGAATGAACAGCATTGAGCGAACCCAGATCGAGCCGCACTTGGCTGAAAAACATGTCGCGCTGCACCGCCGCGACGATCCGTTCCGCGGTGGAATTGGTGAAGTATTGCTCGCCGAAGCTGGCTACGGCGCGCAGCAGCACGATCCCCATGATCTCGAGGGGAATGGTCACCAGCATATGTGGGACCTTGTCGAGAAAGATTTTCTTGATGGCCGGGTTCAGGATCGCTGCCAAAGCCCCACTGGTACCGGCGGTGATCACCATACAAACGGCGGCGATGCTCAGCGCCAACCACTGATCGCCGAGATAGTCGCGCAGCAGGCGCTTGACGATCTGGAAATCGCCCGCACGCGTCTTATGGCTGCCCCGCTCCCGCAAAGGCGGGTGAACGCCGGGCGCAGCAACGTTTTTCGCCTGAAAGTTCATACGGGACTGGAGACTATCATGAGGGGAATTGACAGGCGAGAGCAGGGGGACTGTCACTCTTCGCTTCCCTTTTCAGGCTCCAAAAGCCTGTGGAGATGAACAACGAAGTAGCGCATGTGGGCGTTGTCAACCGTGGCCTGTGCGGCGGCACGCCAGGCGTCCAGCGCGGTTTTGTAGTTTGGATAGATGCCCACAACATGGACCTTTGAGAGATCCTTGAATTCCAGTCTGCCGGGCGAAACAAGTTCGCCGCCGAAAACGAGATGCAGAAGTTGCTTCGGTGTGTGTTCCGTCATTTTCGTCACTTAGGCCGGTAATTTCACATCGCTAACGCGGGCGACCAATTGCGCATGGAGTGCGGGTCCGGCCGCCACCACGGAAGACTGCACCGGCATCTTCCCATTATACCGGAAGGTCTCGCCCGTATGTGTTGTAACGCAGCCACCTGCTTCCCGCACGATGAGATCGCCAGCCGCAAGATCCCAATCGTGCTTCGCCGAGAGCGCAACAGTGGCATCGAACGCGCCGCAGGCGACCAACGCAAGACGATAGGCAATAGAATTGCGAGTTTCCACATGCATTGGCGGCCAGGGAACAGTCGGCGCAATGCCCGGTGGGCAATCAAACGTCGCTTTTGGTCCCAACATGCGGCAGTTCTCGAGTTCGCGCCGGTTGGACACATGAATTTGTATGCCGTTGAGGGTCGCCCCCATACCCGAGATCGCTGCGAAACACTCGCCGATAATCGGGTTGTAGACTACCCCTGCTACGGGGCGGCTGCGCTCGACAACCGCCGCGCAAATCGTGAAATACGGTCGTCCCTTCAGGAATGCCACCGTTCCATCGATGGGATCGACCACCCAGACGAATTTCATGTGCAGGCGCTCTGGGTCGTCCTCTGTTTCCTCCGAGAGCCATCCGTAATCCGGTCGTGCGGCACAAAGGCGGTCGCACAGGAACCTGTCTATCGCGAGATCGCATTCGGTGACGGGCTGGCCTTTGGCCTTGTCCCACTTGCGATAGGAACCGCGATAAAATTTCCGCGCGATGGCCCCTGCATCCCGAACTGCCTGCTCCATCAGGGCTAGATCGGCCTCAGGAGCCTGCAACGGTCATGCCCTCCACGCGGCATGTCGGTGCATTGAAGCCGTAGCGGAATTCCAAGTCGTTGGCCGGGGTGATGCTGCGGAACATGCCTTTCAGGTTCCCGGCAATCGTCACGCCAGAAACGGGATAGGCGATCTTGCCGTTCTCGATCCAGAAGCCAGCGGCGCCACGGCTGTAATCGCCTGTCACCCCGTTCACACCCATACCGATCAGCTCCGTCACATATAAGCCATCGCGAATATCGGCGATCAGTGCATCATGCGTCGGCTTTCCAGCTTCCATGTAGAGATTGGTGGCAGAAGGTGAGGGCGGCCCACCTGTACCGCGCGCTGCGCGTCCATTTGTGACAAGGCCCAGCTGCTTTGCGCTCGCGCAATCTAGTACCCAGCCTCTCAGAACGCCATCTTCGACAAACGCGATGCGCCCGTTCTGCACGCCCTCGCCATCGAACGGCTTCGATCGCAATCCACGCAGCCTTTTCGGATCGTCGATGATATTCACGCCAGACGGAAACACCTGCTGGCCGATGCTGTCCTTGAGGAAGGTCACGCCGCGCGCGACGGCAGCTCCGGAAATGGCGCTTGCGAAATGGCCGAGCAGTCCCGAGGCCACACGCCGATCATAGACCACCGGGAGAGTCTGCGATTTCACCTTGCGCGGATTGAGGCGAGCGACTGTGCGCTCACCGGCGCGGCGCCCGACCACCCCTGGCGATTCGAGGTCGGCACTATGGCGAGCGCTGGTATATTCGTAATCGCGCTCCATCGCCGTGCTCTCTCCCGCCAACACCACGACACCGACATTATGGCTGGTAGCGGCATATTGGCCGAAGAACCGTTCGCTGGTTGCAAAGGCGACAGCGTTGCGGTTGAAGCTCGCGCTGCCGCCCTCCGAGTTGGTGATGCCTGGCACTGCCATGGCCGCACCTTCCACGGCGCGCGCCCTCTCCACCAGCACCTCTGCCGACGGTTCCTGCGCGTCCTCCAGATCGAGAGGGGGGATTTCCCGAGCCAACAAATCGCGTTGCGCAAGGCAGGCAAACCGGTCCTCTGGTGCGAGTCGCGCCATGCTCACGGCGCGCTCTGGCAATTCGGCAAGACCGGAAACCGAAAGATCCGTTGACGAAACGAATGCCACCCGCTGGCCAACGAACACACGCAATCCCAGATCGGACGACTCCGCGCGTTCCACGTCTTCGAGCTTTCCCAGTCGATAGGAGACGCTTGCGGATACGCTTTGGACAAAAAGGGCGTCCGCCCCATCCGCGCCGGCGCGCAGCGCAGCTCCGATCAAGCTCTGAAGAACGTCTTGTGGGTCAGGTGTGCTCACAATATTAAGCCGCCACTACCCCGGTAGTAAACACCAGCCAGAAGATCGCAACTATCCCGATCACATAGGCAATCCAGGTCAGCACCATACCGATGAAACGCAGTGCCGAAGGACCGGTGGAACGCGAAAGGCCGATGGCATGCAGAATGCGACCGGCGGTCAACGACACGCCAATGGCGTGAATTACCCAGATTGAAGCCCCTAACGTCGGCAGCGTCAGGACCCACATCAACAGCAATGCCATCGGGGTGTATTCAGTATTGTTGGCATGAGCCCTGAGGGGCGCCGCCATTTCCGGCTTGCCGCCGTCGCCGATGTCGGTTTGCGTGCGAACCCGGGCGCGCGTCACCAGCATGCCAAGAATGAGCATGATCAGGGCATTCAGCGCGGTGTAAAAAGCGAACGCGTAGTAGGAAGATTCCAGCAACAGAGACATGAGAGTTCCCTTCGAAGCGCAACGGGATGTGAAGAACAATCATAGGCTCGGGTCAAGCGGGCCGATTCCGCCTGCCCCTCACGGTCGAGACCGGACGTGAGCTAAAGGAAATTGTACTCACTGAAGAGCGGCGCGAGATCGCCGTCCCATTCGCCCCGGAATTTGCGCAGCAGTTCTTCCGCGCGGGTGTAGCCACGGTCCACCAGTTCCCGCAGCGGAACAAGGAATCCTTCTTCTGACATTCCGGATGCGTCCTGGTTGGCGCGGCGGCGCAACCCGGCGGCGGAAATGTCCAACATTTGCCGGGCGACATCGCCGACGGTTTCATTGCAGAAGGGGGTGCGGAACCCTTGCGTTGCAACGGCATCCCGCAGGGCCTGCCGCTCTTCCGCCGTCCACTCTTTCACCAGATCCCAGGCTGCGTCGAGCGCCGTCTGGTCGTAGTAGATGCCGACCCACAAGGCCGGAAGGCCGCAGATGCGCCGCCATGAACCGCCATCGGCGCCGCGCATCTCCAGAAACTTTTTCAGTCTCACTTCCGGAAAGATGGTGGTGAGGTGGTCGGCCCAGTCGTCCATGGTGGGCACGATGCCCTTCAACTCGGGAACCTCGCCGTCGAGAAATTTGCGGAAGCTCTTGCCCGCAACGTCAATGTACTTCCCGTCGCGGTACACAAAGTACATCGGCACATCGAGTGCGTAATCGACATACCGCTCAAATCCCATGCCGCCGTCGAACACCCACGGCAGCATGCCGGCGCGGTCATTGTCGACATCGGTCCAGATATGCGAGCGATATGAGAGAAAGCCATTCGCCTTGCCCTCGCGGAATGGGGAATTAGCAAACAGCGCGGTCGCGATGGGCTGCAGCGCCAGCCCCACGCGGAACTTTTTCACCATGTCGGCTTCGCTGGAAAAATCGAGATTCACCTGCACCGTGCAGGTACGGAACATCATCTCGAGCCCGAGGCCGCCGACCTTCGGCATATAATTGCGCATGATGACGTAGCGGCCTTTCGGCATCATTGGCACTTCGTCAAGCCGCCATGTTGGCGCGTAACCCAACCCAATCACGCCGGCGCCAATTTCGTTCGCCACCTCACGCACCTGTTCCTGATGCGTCGCCACTTCGCTGCAGGTTTCATGGACCGAATTCAGTGCCGCGCCGGACAACTCGAACTGGCCGCCAGGCTCAAGGCTAATCGCGCCGTCCTTGCCGGTGAGGCCGATGATGTGTTCGCCCTCCATAACCGGCGACCAGCCGAAACGCTGCATGCCTTCCAGCAAGGCACGGATGCCCGGTCGGCCCTCATAGGGAACCGGCTTGCGGGTGTTCAGATCGTAGACAAACTTCTCGTGCTCGGTGCCGATGCGCCAATCGGCGCGCGTCTTCGAGCCAGCTTCCAGGTAGCGCACGAGATCGTCGCGTGACCCGATGGGGCCACCCGCATGCTGCGGAATGGACATCTCGCACCCTCCAGCGTCGTTACCGGCAAACTTGCCGCCGGCTCGCGCGCAAATCCTAATCAGCCGTTTAGGCGCATGTAGTTTCCGCCCCTGCGTTCGGCAAGGCAAGCTCAGCGCCAGTCGCCAGCCAGCGCCTGGCAGACAGAAAGGGCCGCGAGAGCGGCGGTATCGGCACGCAAGATCCGTGGCCCAAGCGAGACGGGCGTCACAAATGCCTGCGAGCGAATGCGCTCGCGTTCGACTTCATCGAAGCCGCCTTCGGGGCCTGTCAGAACCGCGCAGGCCGATTTCGAGGACGCGGCCAAAGCCTCTTTGATCGGCGGAGCTTCGCCCGTTTCGTCGCAGAACATCAGCTGACGGCCCGCTGGCCAGCTTGCGAGCAACTTTTCCAACGGGAGCGGCTCGCGAACGTCCGGCACGGTGAGGCGGTCCGATTGTTCGGCGGCTTCGATCGCGTTGGCGTGCAAGCGGCCAGTATTCACTCGTGAAACAACGGTACGCCGCGTGAACACGGGTTGCAACGCCGACACACCAAGCTCCGTTGCTTTCTGTGCGAGATAATCGGCCGGTGTTTTCTTGATCGGTGCGAAGCACAGCCAAAGATCAGGCGTGCCTTGTTGCTGCCGCGTTTGCCTTTCGCATTCGAGAACACATTCCCGCCTGCCCGATTCCAAAATGCTTGCCAGCCATTCGCCGCCCGTTCCGTTAAACAGCGACACACGGCTGCCAGTCCGGGCGCGCATGACATGAAGCAGATAATGCGCCTGTCCTTCGCTCGCCTCGACACGCGCGCCCTCCGTCAGCTGGGCTTCGACATAAAGCCGCACCTTGCCGCCTGGATAGGTCAGATGATCGTTCACTGCGTTTGGCCGAGAGGTCGCGCGCGTGCGAGAGTGGAGCATGGTCCAAGAAACGCAAGTCATTCCGGCGGACGCCGTCGCACGGACCTGGGTGGAGAATGCCCCATCGCCTTGGCAACCGTACCTGCGCTTGGCGCGGCTGGACCGCCCCATCGGAACCTGGCTCCTCTTCTGGCCGTGCGTATTTGGGCTGGCAATCGGCGCAGCCGCCCAGCATCGTGGGCTGTTCAGCTCTTCGCGTGACTGGCTGCTGCTCCTTTTGTTCGGCATTGGCGCCATCGCGATGCGCGGCGCGGGATGCACCTATAATGACATTGTGGATCGGAAGGTCGATGCGCGCGTGGCGCGCACCCGTGGTCGTCCTATTCCGTCCGGCGCTGTCAAGGTCAAGCAGGCCTGGATGTTTGCGGCCGCGCAATGCGCCATCGGCCTCATCATTCTGTTGTGCCTGAACGGCTTCAGCATCGCATTGGGGTTTCTATCGCTCGTTTTCGTCGCTCTCTATCCCTTCATGAAGCGCATCACCTGGTGGCCGCAGGCATGGCTTGGCCTTACCTTCAACTGGGGGGCGCTGCTTGGTTATGCTGCGCTGACGGGGCGGATGTCGGCCATCGATCTCGTCCTCTACATCGGAAGCGTGTTTTGGACGCTTGGTTACGACACGATTTATGCACTGCAGGATGTGGAAGACGATGCATTGGCCGGAGTCAAATCCACCGCGCGGCTTTTCGGCAGTCACGCCCGAACCTGGGTACTCCTGTTTTACGCGATGGCATTTGCCTTCATGGCCGCGGCCGCCGCGTATGCATTCGATAGCTGCTTCGCAGTGCTGCTGTTAATACCTTCGGCCGCGCATTTCATCTGGCAAGCGCGCCGCCTCGAGTTCAGCAAGCCCGAGTCGAATCTCCGGCTTTTCCAGACAAATCGGGATGTTGGCGGCATCATTGCCGCGGCTCTTCTTGCCGGAAGCTGGATTTTATAGAGAGCCTCTTCCTATTCGATGAGCGATTACAGCGGAGAGAATGCCGCCAGCGATAGGCGCGGGCTGCTTATGCGCTGCTCAAAGGTAGTCCAGTCGGGACTTGCCGTGCACGAAATGGAAGAACGGCACTGGCCGCACCGCATTCGGATCGGTCACGCGGGCTTCCACTTCGGCCAGTACGGCACGCGTGATTGCCGGAATATCCAGTGAGCGCATTTCGGGGAAGGTAAGCCAGCAGGGCGTGAGCAGTTCATCGGACTGGGCGGTGTCCAGTTGCCGCGCAATGACGCCGGCGTCCGCCATGAAAAACCGCGCATCGAAACGGCGAGGGCGGTTTGGCGGGGTAATGGCACGGGCAATGTAGTCGAGCGCACCCACATTTGGCGCCACGCCGTGTGCAAAGAACCGGGACCATGTGCTTTTGGTAAAGGGAAGTTGCTTGGCGCCTTTCCCGACGAGAATTCCGGTTTCCTCGAATGTTTCGCGGATGGCTGCCAAGGCGAGCGCCCGCGCGCGTGCCGCGCTAACATCTCGGGCGAGCTTTTCCAAGACGTCGGCCTTCAGCGCTCCGCCTACAGTCAGCCGCGCGTCGCAGGGATCGACGCGCCCGCCCGGAAAAACATACTTGTTGGCCATGAAAGCCATGTTTCCGTGGCGGCGGCCCATAAGCACGCGCGCGGCGTCGGCGCCGCGCCGGACCAGCACCAGCGTCGCCGCATCCTTCGGGCGCAGCCGGTTGCGGACGAATACCTCGTCCTTCTCGAAACCTTCGAGCGGGTTTTCCACGGCCTACACACGCTCCAATGCCATTCCTGGCCGTTGTACGCGCTCTCGCTTCGTGTAAAGAAGCGCTTGCCAAAGTCTGGCCGCGTAATTAACGTCTTTGATATCCGCCGCTGTTCTGGCGGGTCCTGTTGTGTACAAAACTAATCTCGTCGTTTGGACTGCGATTTCCGGTCGTCGGGGCAGGCGAGCGTGGATGCGTATTGCATAAAGACGGGATTATTCGGTGGGGGAAGGATCAGTTTCCAGCGGAGACTGTGCTCGCCTGCGCGCCCAAAGCAATGGTGCGCAGGCGCAGGGCGGCTTTTCGGCACATACTCTTCGTCTGCACTCCAAGTTGGGGGCGGGCTGCAAATCCCTTTTGCTGTCCGGTGACAACTCCGATCCGTTAGCTGAATCTATCCGCCTCTACGCTTTGGATGAAGCGACATACGGACTCCTGAGGCGGCAACCGCAGTTTTCAGCTGCTCGGGTTGTGAGCAACGGCCAGCGGATCTTGTTCCTGGCTTCGTTCGTGCTGTTCGCGCTGACAATGACAACGTTTCCGGCAACTGGCGGTCTGCTGCTGACAGGCATTGTAGCTTGCGGGTACCTCGCCAATGCGATTTTTCGCGCGGTGCTTTTCTGGGTTGGGGCCGACGAGGCGCTCACAGGCAACGTTCTAGGAGCTGAGCGGCTGCCACTTCCCATTTACACAGTTCTGGTCCCGCTCTATCGCGAAGCGAATGTCGTTCCTCAATTGGCAAAATCGCTTCGACGTCTTGAATATCCAGCGGCGCAATTGGACTGCAAACTGGTTGTGGAGGAGGACGACGAGGAAACGCGCGAAGCGGCCCTTGCCGCAGCATCGGATGGCTTCTTT
>JAICVV010000285.1 GCA_025935155.1 Alphaproteobacteria bacterium | reverse complement strand
GTCTCCCCTCGAAGGCGCGCTCCACAGCAGCGCGGCCGCCAGTACCAGACCGATCGAACGCTTTGTCATCGAAGGCACCCCTTGCCTAGAATAGCCGCGAGCCGATGCGGCCTCAACGAGATTTGGCGATGAACGGCAGCGAATTTGTGTTTGTGTATTCGACCTTCCCCGATGAAGCAGCGGCGCGGCGCGTTGGCGAAGCGCTGGTGACCTCGCGCCTTGCCGCCTGCGTCAACATCTATCCGCCGATGCACGCGATCTATGAATGGGAAGGCAAACTGGAGAGCGGGCCGGAAGTTGCCGCTTTCGTCAAGACGCGCCGAGCGAACGTAGGCGATGTCATCGAAACCGCGCGGCCGCTGCATCCTTACACCACGCCCTGTTTTCTGGTGCTGCCGATCGAAGGCGGAAACGAGGACTATCTCGCCTGGGCGAGGACTCAGACCAAAGGGCCTGCGCCCGCTTGATGCATCGGTGGGTTGAAGGCATAAGGCGCGGCTTCGCCCATCCGAGCTTTATCCATGACTGCGCACCCAAATCTTATTCTCTCCGGCATGCAGCCGACCAACACGCTGCATCTCGGCAATTATCTGGGCGCGCTGAAGAACTGGGTGAAGCTGCAGGATGAGATGCCCTGCCTCTATTGCGTGGTCGACATGCATGCCATCACGCAGGACACCGGCTACCGGCACCCGAAAGAGTTAGCCGCGGCAACGCGCGAAGTGACGGCCGCCTACATCGCGGCGGGCGTCGATCCCGGGCGCAGCATCCTGTTCAACCAGAGCCAGGTGCCGGAACACGCCGAGCTGGCGTGGATCTTCAATTGCGTCGGGCGGCTGGGCTGGCTCGACCGGATGACGCAGTTCAAGGAAAAAACGGGCAAGCACAAGGAGCGCGCGTCCGTCGGCCTTTACACCTACCCGCTGTTGATGGCGGCAGATATTCTCGTCTACAAAGCGACGCACGTGCCGGTGGGCGAAGACCAGCGCCAGCATCTGGAGCTGTCGCGCGACATCGCGCAGAAGTTCAACAGCGATTACGACCTGCCCGATTTCTTCCCGTTGCCGGAGCCGGTGATTGTGGGCACCGGCACGCGCGTGATGAGCCTGCGCGACGGCACGAAGAAAATGTCGAAATCGGACGAAAGCGACTATTCGCGCATCAACCTGACCGATGACGTCGATACCATCGCGCAGAAGATTCGCAAAGCGCGCACGGACCCCAATCCGCTGCCGGAAAACGGCAAGGGATTTGAAGGGCGGCCGGAAGCGGAGAATCTCGTCAACATCTATGCCGCGCTGTCCGATACCAGCCGAGGCGATGTTCTGGCGAAATTTGGCGGGCGGCAGTTCTCGGAGTTCAAAAACGAGCTGGCGGAGCTTGCCGTTGCCAAACTTACGCCCATTGCCGCGGAAATGCGACGGCTGCTCACCGATCCCGCGGAAATCGACCGCATCCTTGCGAACGGCGCCGAAAGAGCGCGTGGAATCGCGGCCCCGATTATGACGGAAGTCAAGCAGGTCATCGGCTTCGTCGGCTGACGCTTTGGCAAGCCGATTACTGCGCATCGTGGAAGATGATGCCAACCGTGAAGCGCGAGCCGGAGCGCAACCGGCTGACGCCGTGGCGCATCTTCACGCGGTAATACCCTTTCGTGCCGCGCACAGGCCGCTCGTTGACGGCAAAGATCACGGCATCGCACTGCTTCAGCGGCACCACTTCTGCGCGCGATTGCATCCGCGGGCGCTGCTCGGTGAGCACGAATTCGCCGCCGGTGAAATCTTCAGCCGGCCGTGAGAGGAGAATCGCGACCTGCAGGGGGAACACGTGCTCGCCGTACAAATCCTGATGCAGGCAATTGTAATCGCCTTCCCCATAACGGAGCAGCAGTGGCGTCGGCCGTATTTGTCCCGCGGCGTGGCAGCGCTTGAGATACTTCGCATGGGTGGATGGAAAATGTATGCCGTTCTTCAGCGCCGCGTTCCAGCGGTTGGCGATTTTGGCGAGCGGCGGATAGAGCGTTTCGCGTAGCTTCGCGACCAGCGGCGGCAGCGGGTAGGAAAAGTATTTGTATTCGCCGCGGCCAAAGCCATGTTGTGCCATCACGACCCGTTTGCGAAACCGCGCGCCGTCCCCGTACATGCCTATCAATTCGGCACAACCTTCCGCCGTGAGGACATCTGCCAGCACGGCGCTTCCGCAGCTTTCGAGCGTGTCACAGACTGCGTTCCAGTCGATTTCAGCCATGGCGGCGAGTGTACCGAAATTCGCCAACCGGAGATGCCGATTCTCGCGTTCGAATCCGCCGCGGCAAAGAAAAAGCGGAACGTTGTTTGTGGCGCTCCGCTTCTCTTCGGGGACGGGTGGGATACCGTCCGGACAATCGGGTCGTTAATCGTCGTGGTCGGTGTCGCGCAGGGAATCTTTCACGCCGCCGACGGCGTTCTCAGCCTTTCCTTTGGCTTTATCCATTTTGCCTTCGGCCTGCAGCTTGGAATCGCCAGTGATTTTTCCGGCGGCGTCTTTCAGGCTTCCCTTCGCCTGATCGCCCATTCCTTTGATGCGGTCACTGTCCATCGTTCACTCCTTGTTGGGTGGACAGAGGAGAAAACGGGTCAAACAGCAAGATGTTCCTGCGGCCGCTGTGGAATCGCTTTTGAATTTCAGGGTCTTATCGGGTGGACAGCGGTTCCGCATCTCACAGGCTATTGATGGCTTCGTGATGGCGGATCACTTCGCGCACGATAAAGGCGAGGAATTTTTCCGCAAAATCCGGATCGAGCGTGGCGCTTTCCGCCAGCGCGCGCAGCCGGACCATCTGGTCGGCCTCACGCGCGCGATCCGCGGGTGGCAGGCCTTGCGCCGCCTTGAACTCCCCAACCGCCTTGGTGAATTTGAAACGTTCCGCCAGCAAATGCACCAGCGCCGCATCGATGTTGTCGATGGAATCGCGCAGGCGCTGCAATTCGGGATGGGTGTGCTCGGCCATACGTCGGCACTCAACCTTCAGACGCCCCTTGAAGGAGCGGGAGGATTAGGGCGTAAGCAGCGCTGCGGCGCAAGCGGCGGCGCGGCGACGCCGCCGTTCGCCGCGCCTCCACGGGAACCCGCCGCCTGTGCCCAATGTTTTTGCAAGGGTATGGACCGGCCTATCCTCGAACGCATCGGAGAGAAAGCGGATCGCCGCACGGAACTCGCGGCCGATCGCACCGTGCTGGCGGCCGAGCGCACCTACGCCGCCTGGATGCGCACAGGTTTTGCCGCGCTGGCGAGCGGCGTCGGCGCGCGCACCTTGCTCTCGGGCGTTCTCGGCCATTGGCTGGTGATGGGTGTCGGCACTGTGCTTATCCTGTTCAGCGGCTTCTGTTTCGGCGCTGCCGTGTGGCGGGAGCTGTTCGCCGGCGCCCCGCCGCCACGGCCGGACGTGCGCCACATTCCCCCCGGCGTGCTGTATGCGATCAGCGGTTTCCTTGCCCTTGTGTCGCTGGCAGCGCTGGCCGGTATCTGGATCGGACCGTTTCACCGCTGATAG
>JAICVV010000032.1 GCA_025935155.1 Alphaproteobacteria bacterium | reverse complement strand
TAAGCTTCACCTCATGTTCGCGCAGCGCCGATTCCACTGCCGGCAAATCGCGGATGGACAACACGCTCTGTTTGGAACCGATCAGCCCCACGGCCGGTCGTGAACAAAATTCATAAAACTCCCGAAGCCAGACGAGCTGCTCCGCCGCGGTCTTGAGCTGGTTGAACATCTCTGAATTGAGCTTCTTGGATTCTTTGGCCTGACCGATGAGATTCATCACCAAATTGCTGCCGACACGTCCCCACGGCATGACAACAAAAAATCGGCAAACCATGTTGTCTGCTCCTTGCTAGGACACCAGCGCTTCTATGAAGGAATGCGTCATTTTGTCGAGACCGAACTGGCTTCTAACGAAATCGGGCGCACACGCCGAAGCACGTTTGCGCCACTCTGGATTGCCGAGCGCTCTCAGCGCGGCGCCCGCGAGGTCCGTAGGGCTCTGAGCGGATGATGAAGCCCCAGTTTTTCCCTCCAAAAAGGTTTCCGCGGCGCCGCCGACCGAAGTGGTAACCACCGGGACACCGGCCGCTTGGGCTTCGATCAGCACGTTGGGAAGCGCCTCGCTGCGCGACGACAACATAAACAAGTCGAGTGCAGGAAGACGCCGATAAAGATCCGAAACAAGGCCGGGAAAAGTGAAACGGTCGTCAAGTCCTTTGGCCGATGCATACGCCTTCGCCTGTGCCCAGAGCGCCCCATCGCCGAACATCACAAAGCGGCACGTTGGCTGCTTGTCTGCTATCTCTCGTGCTGCATCTATCCAAAGAAACGGTTGTTTTTCTTCGCGGAATGCAAAGGCGGTCCCGACCAGAAGGTGATTTCGCCCGACCCCCAACTCCGCGCGCAAGCGCTCGCGCTCTTCGTCCGCGACCGGACCGAAGTTGGTGAAGTCCAACCCATTGTGGATGTGAGCAATATTGAATCCCCGGCCACAATCCAACCACTCGGCGTACGAATCAGCAGCGGCCCGGGCGCAGGTCAAGAGAGATATGTGCGGCTTTTTCAGCAGCGCACGGTAACATTCGCGGAGACGTTCGGGAAAGTCAGCTCGGGGGTGCAATTCGGTAGGCGGCATGTTGTGCGAGTGCATGACGATCTTCGGCACACCCGCAATCAACCCCGCGAGCGCGCTGAATACCGTCAGTGGTTCGAGCGCTGTGTAGACGATGTCCGGCGCGTCCTGCCGGATGCGGTTGAGCACGGCCTGCGCCGTTCTTGCGTGCTCCAGGGGAAGGAAGGTAAGCGGTGCTTCTACGTGGCAATGGCGGTCGAGGACAAACACGTCTTCGTCCGGAAACCGGATGTATGGAAGGTAGAAGTCTTTTCTCTGGCTCGGGCTGAGGTCCATAAAATAAAGTTTGATATTTTCGAAACGCCCACTATCGGCCAACCGGCGGGCGAGCATCGCAAAAATACGTTCCGCTCCGCCGGGACCAAGCGTGGCTGCGACCATCGCCAGGCGCTTTCGTTCCCGGCTGGTGGCCTTCCCCTGCGAAACAACGCTAAAATGCTGGAAAACGGCATCGGGAATCCTGAGTGGATCGCCGTCGTCACAAGAGCGCTCCTGCCGTTGAAACGTGGCCAAAAATGCTTCCGCGGTTTTTACCCTCTCTAGCAGGTCCGAGTCAGCGGAGAGAAAAGCCTTCGCAGCCAATATTTCGCGGGCATGACGTCCCCACTCGCCGGATTGAATCATAGCAGCGGCCCGTTCCCGGAGCAGTTTCTTGTCCTCGGGGTTTGCCTTCAGCGCTGCGTTCAGCGCGGCAATGGCGGCATCGTAGTTGTGCTCGAAGCGGAAAAGGCGCGATTCCCAATAAACGGCATCGTTCGACCCGGCTGCTGCAGAGAGCACCTTCGATCGGACATCAGCAATCTCCCGCTCGGGAGCGGAACCAGCGACATATGCGGTATAACAGGCGAACAACACGGCCGCCGTTTGTTGCAGGCATCCGATGCACTCTCGAGCCACGCTCAGGGCAGCACTTCGATCGCCTGCTCCGAGCAACGCGGAAATCAGATCGGCATGGTATTGGCGGTCTTCCAAAGCGGCCCGCTTAAACGCAGAAATCGATTCACTCCAGGAATGAGTCCGCCTTAGCTGCCTCGCGGCTCTGACGCGCTGCTCGACGGCCAGATCTGGGCTGTCGCACAGCGGAAGCAGGATATCTCTGGCTTGCGTATCCTTTCCTTCTTCGATCAAAGCCGCGGCGAGTGCGAGATCGAGAGCAGGGTCCGAGAAATAGGTTCGCGCTTCCGACAAAAACTCGCGAGGCGCAGGAATTCCTTGTATCCGCCGTGCAAGACGCGAGAACCGCAACGCAAGGGGCGTCAGTTTTAGCTGCGCCACCCAATGAAGCGCCGCCGGCCTGAGCTCATCGAACTCCCGACGCGAATCGTCCTCGAACGAGCTCAGCCCTTCGAGAGCACTCATACGCAGCTGCAACTGTTGTCGGGAGATCATGCTCGCCGATTTGCGCCCGGACGGCGGGTTCCCTTTTATTGTTCTTGAGCGCAATGAAGCGGCGGTTAGGCATCATTATAACGCGACGCATTGGTTGACCAGACCGAAGTAAGTAATAGAGAATGTTGTTATTGAGCCACATGCGTTGAAGTTGTTATCTAAAAGTAGCTTAAAATGCTGAGTGCGATTCCGGAGTCGGACTGAAGTGCTGTATAGCATCTCAACGTTTAGCTTCTCGCTCGAAATTTTTTCTGCGGTAACAGCTGCGCAGTCAAGGCGGCCAAAGTCTCACCATCCAAATTGCCATCCCAGCGGCGAATACTAGCGCCAGCACTCCCCATCTCCGCCAGCGCGGGAGTCGTGCAACCCGCTGGCGCTCAATGACGTTGTCGCGGCTTATCTGTTCGTTATAGCCCATCTGGAAATCGCGTTGGATTATCTATAAGCAGGAGAGCCGTCCGGCGCCGTTGGCTTGCAAGCGAATGGGCGGTCAAAGCGAGCCAGTGACGGCCTCTCCAACGTTGGTCCGCTAACATCTTACCAGCCCGTCCGGGATTGTCAGGGCCTGCACACGGCGGATTCATCATTGTGCCGCGCGAGCGGCAGCGTTCGTGAGTAGTCCGGCGGAGGTGGCGACTGCAATCGAGCGCATCGAAATACCTTTGAGTGACCCGCACCGTGCCGCATGGCTTCGGACGCGACAACGGCCATGAAAACACATCTGGACAGCCATTCATTGTTCCGATGCATTTTGGCTTCCACGTACCCCATAAATCTTCTCACGCCCAGACACATTCAGGCGCGTTCAGGTGCTCGTCGCCTCAGGAAGGCTTCCACAGTCCCTTGCGATCTGCGGGGGTTCCATTCTCCGTTTTCCCAGCGGCGGAACGTGCCCTCATCCACGCCGACGCTCCGTGCGGCCTTCTGGAGCGTGAGCCCAAGCCGCCGCCGCTGTGTCTTAATCTGCTCCGCCAAATTAGACGGCTCTGGAAAAGGGTCGTAGCCTAAGAAATTGAATATGCCGGGGTAGTACCGGATCGTCGGCAGAATCCTGTCCTGTTCCCAGAGGAGATAAGTGGCAGGAATGATGTCCAACTCGGCCGCGACTTGCCTTTGGAGCAGTCCGCTTTGGCAGCGGCGTTTGCGTAGGTGTTCTCCAAGAGTTTTGGGATGGTCCTTATATGCTTTCTGCCTAATCCACTGGAATTTCAGAGGAACGCCCGGCAGTGGGAAGGCAACGCGGCCATGCCGCTGCGGTTATCTTTCCGAACCGGCGCAGGCGTGCGGCCGCGCGCCCAAATGCGGCGCCGATTATCAGACGCGGCTTTCAGGGCCGTTGCTCGACCGCATCGACATTCATGTGGAGGTGAACGGTGTCTCCGCGCAGGATCTGGCGCTCCCTCCTCCGGCCGAAGGCAGCGCGGCCGTCGCCCAGCGCGTGGCGAACGCGCGGACGATACAGCGCGAACGGTATAATGGCGGCGGCGTTCGCACCAATGCGGAAGCGGAAGGCGAAGTCCTCGATTCCGCGGCAGCGCCGGATGCCGCGGGCAAACGCCTCCTCACCGATGCGGCGGAAGCCATGCGGCTGACGGCGCGCGGCTATCACCGCGTGCTGCGGGTGGCGCGAACTATCGCCGATCTCGCGGGCGCGCAATCCGTGCAGCGCGCCCATATCGCCGAGGCCCTCAGCTACAGGCGGTTGTCCCACGTTCAATAGATGGCGATCAGGAGATTTGAGGGGCAACCGTAACCGATTTCACGATGGCGAACACCTGCAAGCCCTGGCGCAATTCAAGCCGCTTGCCGGAGGCGCGCGTGATGCGGGCGATCAAGGGTGTCGCACCGCATAGCAAACGGAGATCGATGTGTTCCGGCGTGCTTTCGCGCAAGCCGTCGATTGTGGCGGACAGCACGTTATTCGCGCTGATGGCGCGCGGCTCTTCCAGGGCGATCATCACATCTTCCGCCCGGATGTGTGTACGCAGACGCGTGCCGATGGCGTGTTCCATTCGCGGAACCAGAAGCTCGCCTCCTGCAAATGAAAGAGCCGTCAAGCCGCTGCTTGCGATATGGCGCGCGACGGTTGTTTCAATTATCGCGCCGAAGGGCGATGCGCCGGTAAAGTCCGGCAGCCGCAGATCCGTCAACACATCGAAAATTGGGCCGCTTGCCGCAACCCCGCCCTGTTTGAGAATCACAATCTCCTGCGCGAGACGCGAAACCTCGTCGAGCGAATGGCTGACGTAAATCATCGGCAGGCGCGCCTCGTCGCGCAGGCGTTCCAGATACGGCAGAATTTCGTTTTTCCGCGCTGCATCGAGCGCAGCGAGCGGCTCATCCAGCAGAAGAACTTCGGGGCTCGCCAGCAGCGCGCGGCCCAGTGCAACTCGCGCCTTCTCTCCACCGGACAGATTAGCCGGTTTGCGCTGCAAGAGTGGCGCAAGCCCCAGGAGCAGGACGATGCCCGCGATTCCCGTTTCTGGCATTGGGTTCGCCGATCGGCGCCAGCCAAAGCGCAGATTCCGCTCCACCGTGAAATGGGGAAACAGGCGCGCATCCTGAAAAACATAGCCGACGCGCCGCTCGCGCGGCGGCACAAAAACGCCTGCTGCCTCGTCGAACACCACCCGTCCGTCGATCGCAATGCGGCCGCCCTCCGGCCGCAGCAATCCTGCGATGGCGTAGAGGACTGTCGTTTTGCCAGCGCCGGAAGGTCCGAACAGGGCAGTGATGCCGTTCCGCTCTACGCGGAACGCCGCGTCGAGATCGAAATTTCCATACCGCTGCCGGACAGCGATTTCGATGCTCATGGGCCGGTAACGGCGCGCGCGCGGCGGTTTGCCAATTCCGCCAAAGCCAATCCGAGCAGGGCAAGCACAATGGAGAGCGCGGACAGCCGTGCAGCTTCAGCCTCGGCGCCGGGCGTTTGCAGCGCCGCATAGATCGCAAGCGGCAAGGTGCGAGTCTCACCGGGAATGTTGGAGACGAAGGTGATGATCGCTCCGAATTCGCCCAGGCTCACAGCAAAGGCGGTGATCGCGCCGGCCACGATGCCGGGCAGCGCGAGCGGCAGCACAAGATTGGCCGCGCGATCGAACCAGCCTGCTCCAAGGGTTTCCGCCGCCGCATGCAGTCTCGGATCGATGCTTTCGACAGCAAAGCGGATCGCGCGAACCTGAAACGGGAAGGTGAGGAGACCAGACGCCAGCGCGGCGCCCGTCCAGCTGAAGACAAACCGGATTCCAAAATGGTTGAGCAACCAGGCGCCCAGCGGCGCGCGCGTGCCGAAGATCAGGAGAAGAATGTAACCCACCACGACCGGCGGCAGCACCAATGGGATATGCAGCACAGCATCGATGACGTTCTTGCCAAAAAATCTCCGGTTCGCCAGCGCCAGGGCCGCAGCAATGGCAAATGGCAACGCGCCGAACACCGCAACGGCCGACACCTTGAGGCTCAACAAAAGAGCCTCAGATTCGGCGGGCGTGAGCGTCAGTGGTGACGTTTCTTGCTCGTCCCTTGCGAGGGCTGCTCGCTGCCGCCATTGCCGGTGTCGGATGCTTTGGCCGTGCCGCCCGAACGCGCATAAACGGTCCACAGATGCGCCACTGTTTCGGCTGCCGGCGTTCCCTTCACGCCGCCGAAGGTTTTCAGGGCCTCATCCTTGTGGCCCGCGGAGAGTTGCGCGATGCCCAGCGAAACCTGCGCTTCCTCCGGCTTGCTCAGCCCACCCTTCTTGATGCCGGCCTGGATGGCATTCACCGCGTCGTCGTATTGGCCGCGGCCCCACAAGTTTTCGCCGTAGGAGACCAGGTCGTCGCCGGTTTTCGCCGCGTTCGCTTTTTTCTGCATATTGCCGAGATTGGCGGCATCCTTGGCTGCTTCGCTCTGGGCCTTGGCCAGAAGCCGCGCATCGCGATCGCCCTGCAATTTCTTCTCTGCGAAGCCCTTCTGGGCGACAGCCAGGGCTTCAGCGGGGAAATGGAATTCCAGGGCAAGCTCGGTCAGCAGCTCGTAATCCTCCGCGTTGCGCATGTTTCCCGTGAGATAGCGGACGCGGTAGATGTCGAGGTTGAAATGGTCGGTCAGCTTCGGTGTGCGATCGGCCGCGGCCAGCATGTACGTCCAGTATTTCGATTGGCCTTGAAGGATCAGCCGCTCGGCAACCAGGCCTTCCGTTTCCGTGTCGCCGGATTTGGCGGCCGCGCTCATGAGCAGCGAGAGAACCTGATCGCTGTTGCCAAGGCCGCGGAGCAGCTTGATGGCCGTCGGGTAGTCGCCCATCAGGTAATAGGCCTGCGCGACGATGATCTGACTGCTCGAATCGAGGCCGCCGCTCTTGCGCAGGCAAGCCGCATCGGCGCCCACTACATCCTTGTAGCGGCCGGCGTTGTAGTCGGTGGCGAATTTCGCCTTGCAGCCGAGCGAACTTCCTCCCGCTCCTGTTTTTGCGGCGATGAATTGCTTTGTCTGGGCGATGGCGGATTGCTCAGAGGACGTAAGCTTGCCGGCAGATTCCGCTTCGTGGACCTTTTCCATGGCCGCTGCGCCCTTGCCGGCATTGGCCAGCGAGATGGCCTGCTGCAATGGCTTGCCCACGGCCGGACGCACGGTCGCGGCGTGTGCGGTTCCGACGAAGGGGCCCGCAGGCGGCAGCAGCGCTGCGCCGCTCAAAAGGAAAGCCACCCCTACGGCCCGCAGGAAAGTCGAATTCATCGATGTCCTCGTAAGGAGCGAAACGGCAGCCCGGCGTTTGCCAACCATTCCCTCCGGTCAGATGTAGTTGTTGGTGTTCACGATGCCGATCTTCACGGCGCCGCGGCGTTGGGCATTGGCCATCACCTTGGCAACGGTATCGTATTTCGCCAGCCGGTTCGCAGTGATGTGAATCTCGTCCTGCTCTTCAACCGGCTTTTGGCCCTGCTCGTAAAAGTACGAATCCAGAGTTTTCCAATCGACGGCCTGGTTGTTCCAGTAAATCGTGCCGTCGAAATCGACCATGATGTTATCGACAGTCGGCTGCACCAGCGGCGGCGGCGGATGGCCCACAGGCATGTCCAGCTTCACCGCATGGGTCTGGATCGGCAGCGTGATGATGAGCATGGTGAGGAGCACAAGCATCACATCGATGAGCGGCGTCATGTTGATATCGATGAAAACGCTGTCGTCGCCGTCGCCTTTTCCAATGTTCATTGCCATGAGCGGGTATCCCTGGTCTGCCGGTTACGGCCCTTGATTGCGCGGTTCGGTGAGAAAGCCCAGTTTTGGAACGCTGGCGCGCTGTGCATCGTAGACGAGCTTGCCGACCGCCTCGAAGCGGACGTTTTCGTCGGCCCTGATATGCACTTCCGGAAGCGGCGCGCCTGAGTTGTGGGCGCGAATCATCGCGTCCTCCAGGCGCTGGATCAGTTCCTGGTTGCTCCCGACCGGCTGGTTGTTCCAGTAAATATTCTCGTTCTTGTCCACGGCCAGCACGATGTTTTCCGGCTTGGTGGTGGTGGGAATATTTCTGGCATTCGGCAGTGTGACCGGAACCACTTTCACGATCACCGGAATGGTGATCAGAAAGATGATCAGCATCACCAGCATCACGTCCACCAACGGCGTCACGTTGATGGTTGTCGTCAGTTCTGCCTCATCCGATTCCGGAGATGCGACCTGCATGGCCATGGGACGTTACCTCTCTTCGCCTTAACGTCCCTTGGTAATCAGGTAGGTCTGAAGATCGCTTGCAAAGCTCCGCAGCTTTTCGTTGATCACCTTGTTGCGGCGGACGAGGTAGTTGTAGAGCAGCACCGCGGGCACCGCCACGGCAAGGCCGATGGCGGTCATGATAAGCGCCTCGCCCACCGGACCGGCCACCTTGTCGATCGAAGCCTGGCCGGCCACGCCGATGGCGATCAGGGCGTTCAGAATGCCCCAAACCGTGCCGAACAGGCCGACGAACGGCGCTACCGAACCCACGGATGCGAGGAACGCAACACCACCCTGAAGGCGCGCATTGATCTCCTCCAGCTGCCGGTTGAGAGACATGGCAACCCAGTCGTTCAGGTTCAGCATGCCCGACGCGCCGGAGGAGGCGCGGACGCCGCTTTCCGCAACCGTCCGGAACACGCTGTTCTTCGCCAGCTGGTCGATGCCCTCGTTGAGGTTGTTGGAGCTCCAGAAGCGCTTTTCAACCTGGCGGGATTGGCCAAGCACGCGCTGCTGCTCCCAGAACTTCATGAAGAAAATGTACCAGGTGCCGATCGACATCAGCGCCAGCAAAATCATCACGCCGCGCGCCACCCAGTCGGCATGGCCGTTCTGGCCTTCCCACAACTGGCGCAGGCCGTAAGGGTTCTCCTTTGGCGTGGTCGCGCCGGTTCCGCCAGAAGCGGGCGGCGGAGCGGCGGGGGCCGGAGCCGCCGCTGCAGGAGCAGCAGCGGGTGCCGCGGCATTCTGATCCGGCGCGGCTGGAGTTGCTGTGTTCGGTGCGGCGTTGGTATCGGGCGTCGCAGGTTGCGCAGCGGTCTGCCCAGCTGGCTGACCGCCGGCCTGTGCAAGCGCCTGCCCAGCCGTCGCGCCGGACAGAAAAAGGATCGCGGCTGCGATCGCCAGAGTTTTCGATGTCATTCTTCAGCACTCCATCAATAGGGGATGTTCAGAAGCATTTCTCAGCCAGTTATTTTGTACTTCACGGACGCTTGCCACTCATGCGTGATCGGTTGACCACCTTGGGTGGCGGGCTTGTAGTGCCAGCTCGATGCACAACTCACTGCACCCTGATCCAGTTCGTCGTGTCCGCTGGACTGGAGGACATGCACATTCGAAACGCTGCCGTCCTGCCCCACGGTCATTCCAAGCAGAACAGTACCCTCGTGTCCGAGGCGCATCGCCAACGGCGGATATTTGCTCTGACACTCGTGAGGCTTGCCGACGGAAACCGGAGTTGTGATCGGCGGGGCCTGCTGAACCTTTGGCGCGGGCGGCGGCGGCGGCGTGATGGCCGTTGTCACCTGCGTAATCGTATTCTGGGTCGGCGCCTCTGTTTGCAGATTGATGTCCGGCGGCGGCACGAAGGGCGGCGGCGGCTTCTGGAGTTCAGGCGGCGGCGGCGGCGGAGTCTTCGGCAAATCTGGTGGCTTCTCCTGCACCACCTCAGCTTTAATTTCTTCCAGCCCTTTCTGGACCAATTGCGAGGCGAGGCCAGTTGCCAGCGCGTAAATTGCCACGACGTGGATGAGGGCTACGATGCCGATGCTGATGCCGCGACGCTCTGTCGATTGCACGGCAGTCGACTGGAAGGGTCTCAAATCGTGGGAGGGCTGTTCCATGCTCTACCGATACACAAATGTACGCCCGGCGCTTCTGCGCCGGACCTGGTTGTTGAGGACCAAGCTCACGCGACACCCCCCATAATACGCCACCTGTGCGGCGCGCGTTTTGCTCTCTTTTGAGGCATCGTAATCATGCTTTTCCGGCGCGGTCCAGAGTTTCGGTGAACAACGCGTACCGCTTCGCGACCGCAAATCCCGATTCCGGCGCACCGCCGTCTCGCAGATTCGGCTTGGACAGCGCCAAACCGGACGCCTCTGCCGCCAATATTTCACTGGCTCGCCTGCGCTCCGGCATGAAATCGCTAACCTCATGATTTCGTTTGGCTCTCAGCACCATTTCAACCGTTTCACCAATGCGGCGAATCGCTCCATCTGTCTTTACCGCTGCACCGGCTCCCCTGCTTAAACGGCCAATTGACGGGATTTGGCCGACTCAATTAGCGTTCAATTCAGCGCGAGGTTCCCGAGAGGGATGAAAGGGAACGCGGAGTTAGAAAACCGCGGCTGCCCCCGCAACTGTAGCCGGCGAGCGACCGTCCATACGCCACTGAGGCATGCCTTGGGAAGGCGGACGAACGCAGCGACCCGGTAGCCAGGAGACCTGCCCCGCGCTGTCGTCCTGTGTCCGGCCGGGGTGTGCCGGACGCTGCGGGTGACCCGCTTGCGGCGACAGTTTTGGAGTCGCCGCCTGCGGGATTCGATCGATGCATGTTCTTTTTGAGTGTGCCGCTGCGCGCCGGCTCCTGGAACTCGAACCAGGAGGCAGTCATGCGGAAGCGTTCAATTCTCTTTTTCATTCCGTTTCTTGCGAATATACCGGAGCCGCTTGCGTTTGCGGACGATGCTGAAACCGTCGTCGTCACCGCAACGCGCACGCCGCAGCCGGCGGACAAAACCGGCGAGTCGATTTCCGTCATCGCGGCGGATGAGCTTGAGTGGCAGCAGATCGTTTCGCTGACAGACATCCTGCCCGAAACGCCCGGTCTGGTTTCAGTCCGCAACGGCGGTCTGGGGCAGAATGCGACGGTCAGCATTCGCGGCGCCGAGGCGGGCCAGACGCTGGTGCTGATCGATGGTGTTCGCATCAACGATTCTAGCACGGTGGACAATGAGGCCCTGCTGGGAAACCTGCTCACCAACAATATCGACCGCGTTGAGATTCTGCGCGGGCCGCAAAGCACGCTCTATGGCAGCGATGCGATCGGTGGCGTGGTCGATATCATCAGCCGGCGCGGCGGCGATGCACCATTCGCCTTGCGCGCCAGCGCGGAGGGCGGATCGTTCGGCACCTATCGTTTCAACGCTGGCGCCAACGGTACTGTATCGGATGTGGAATACGGCGCGGCGGCGAATTTCCTGCACACCAACGGCATTTCCGCCGCCGATTCGCGCAATGGCAATCGGGAGACGGACGGCTATACCAATTTGGGCGCGACGGAAAATGTGCGCGTGCACCTGAACGGCGTGCTTAGCCTCGATCTGCGCAGCTACTACACAAATGCCCGCGACGATTTCGACGACAACTTCGTCTTTGTACCTCCGGCAACGTTCCGCGTGGCCGATTCGCTTGCCTATGGCCGCAACACGCTTCTTGCCGGTTATGCCGGCGTGAATGCCGATCTGTGGGACGGCCGCTTTGCCAATCGTTTTGCCTTCACCGGCTCCGACAGCCATCGCGCTTTCTACGATTCCGCATTCGACGCGATTCACAAAAACGCCAGCGACAATGGCACCGCGTGGCGCTTCGAATATCAGGGCATTCTCGGCCTGATGCCCGAAGATCAGATGACTTTCGGCGCCGAGTACCAGCGCATCGCCTTCACCGGAAAAACCTACAGCTCGTTTGCACCGCTCGAGACCGATAGCGGCAACTCGCATGTGGCGAGCGTTTATATTCAAAACATGCTCACGCTGTTTGGGCGGCTGACCTTGACGGCGGGAGTGCGGCACGATGACGATCGCGAATTCGGCGGACACAATTCGGTGAAGTTCGCGGCAGCACTGCCCCTGAACGATCGGGGCACGGTGCTACACGCCAATTACGGCGATGGCTTCAAGGCGCCGACGCTGTACGAGCAGTTCTCCCAATTTTCCAACCCGCTGCATTCACTCGCGCCGGAAGTGGCGCATGGTTGGGAAGCGGGTATTGAACAGCGGCTGTTCGATGGCGTGCTGGTCGCGCAGGCGGCCTACTTCTATCGCCGCACCGGCGATCAGATCGATTTCTTCACGCCGGACTGCTTC
>JAICVV010000460.1 GCA_025935155.1 Alphaproteobacteria bacterium | reverse complement strand
CTGTCATGGCACGCAGCTGAACGGATCGCTCGGTGGCCCCGCGCCGGATCTGAACGTTGTCCGGCGTTACACGCGCTCGGAATTCTTCAACCTGCTCCGCAAGGGATGGAGCGCCAACGGCCGCAGACTGAAAGTGATGGCGCCGCTGGCGAAGGAGCGGTTTCATATTCTGCAGGATTGGGAGATCGATCCGCTTTACGCCTATCTCACCGCGCGCGCGAAAGCGCCCACCATGGACCAGATTTCCGGCGCGCTGCGGTAGGATCCCATCGATGCAACTAGCATTAGAGAACATGAAGGAGGGAATGGATGGTGCCGCCTGGGGTGGCACCACGATAAACGCCCCATCAGAAGCGGTTTGTTCACGCTCCGGTGCATAGCTTAAAACCTACGGACCGTCCGCATTTTTATGCTTGACTATACTACGGAAGGTCCGTACATATGCAGCCATGCAAACGGTGCTTGAAACGAGCAATTTCCATCGTGACGCCAATAACGCTGGCATGACGGAAGGCGAGCGTTTCGACCTGTTCACCTTCCTGTCAGCGAACCCGGAAGCGGGCGACCTGATTAAGGGTTCGGGCGGGTGCCGGAAAGTCCGGTTCGCAAAAAGAGGCAAGGGCAAGAGCGGCGGTTACCGCGTGGTCACCTTCTTTGGCGGCTCGCACATGCCGGTGGTGGTGATCACCGTTTATGCAAAGAACAAGCTCGGCAATCTCTCGGATGCCGAGACTAACATTCTGAAAACCTTGGCGAAGGAATTGCTGAAACAGTTTCGCCGGAAGGAGTAGAGATGGCTCGCAAAGTCCGCAGCGCCGCGGCACAGAAGGCGCATGATGAAGTGTTCGGCTCGATTGTTGCCGGCATGAAAGAGGCTATCAGCATCGCCAAGGGTGAGGCCGATCCTTCCACATACCGCGTCCACTTCGGCGAGATCGACGTGAAGGCGGTCCGCAAGAGGACCGGACTAACACAGGACGGCTTCGCCAACACCTACGGATTCTCGACCGGCAGCGTGCGCGACTGGGAGCAGGGCCGGGTGATGCCGGACCAGGCCGCGCGTGCTTATCTCTATGTGATCGGCGAGCAGCCAGACATGGTGCGCAAGACGCTCGTGCAGGGCACATGTGCGATGATAAGCGGTAGTGCTCCGCTGCTCAGGAAAGCGACCCGGCAGCCAGCCGGTCAGAAGAAGCAAAAGCGCCCGCCAGCTTTCGCCAGCGAGCGCCGCAGAGGGTTTCAATGACAGCCAAATGCTTCGTGTTTAGCGGGCGAGAACATCGAGGCATTGAAGATGGTCCGCGACTTGCTGAAACGCATCGTCGTTTATCCCCGCGAGACCGGCAAACCGCAGCGATTCGATATCGTCGGAAAACTCGCCGCGCTGATCGATCCAGGGGTGGGTTTTGTGGTGCCGCCTGGGTGACTCGAACACCCGACCCACGCATTACGAATGCGTTGCTCTACCGGCTGAGCTAAGGCGGCCCGCTGCTGCCATAGCTTAGGCCCCGGCGGCATAGCAAGGGTTTACCTCGGTGCCGTAGGGGTTG
>JAICVV010000104.1 GCA_025935155.1 Alphaproteobacteria bacterium | reverse complement strand
TCGCGAGCGTGTGCGTTTTTCCCGCACCGGCGTTGGCCGATACCCATGCAGACCGCCGGGGGTCGGCAGCGGCAAGCGCGTCGTTCTGCATGGCGCTCATTCCTCCACCTCTTCCCACCCGGCCAGCGCCCATTCGCCCACGCGCGAGAGATGATCGTAATCGCCGGGTTGGTCGGCGCGGAACGGCATCACGCGCGGCAGGTATGGCATGTCGGCGTTGCTGTAATCGGCGAGGCGGGTGCGCAAATTTGCTTCCGCACGGGCGATCAGGTCCGGTACATCGGGCGTGGGACGAATCTCACCGGGCTCTGCCCCGCCGCCGAAGCGAATGTAAATAAGTTCAGAGGTTGAAAGCTTGCCTATTTCGGAGAAGCCGCCGTCCGCGAGAATGAGGGCTTCCAGAGGCAATTGCGGCGAGAGCAGCTGCTTCACCTGCTTCGGTGACGGCAGCTGTCCGGTTTTGTAGTCGATAATTGCCGCGGTGCCGTCGTTCAGCACATCGATGCGGTCTGCGCGGCCGCGCAATACAAATTCGCCCGCGGGTGTTTCGAAAGCGCGCGTGCCTGCGACTTCCAGATGCGAGTGCGCAATGTTTTCCCGCCGCAGTTTCTCTTCCGCCACGAACCAGCGCGCCGCATTGATGAACCGCGGCATCCAGAGTGCTTTGGCAACATTCGGGAGGTTCGCCTTCCGGAACACATCGTCTGCGATCCTGATGAGGTGTGTGTAATCGTCGGGCACATCGCTCGGGAACTCGCGCAGGAATCGCTCCAAAGCAGAATGGATGGCGCGGCCACGCTCCAGCGGACCGATCTCCGCATCCAGCGGCTCGAGCGGCTTAAGCCCAAGCACGTATTTCGCGTAAATCGCGTATGGGTCGCGCAGCCAGGTTTCGATGTCGGTGACCGACATCCCTTTCGGTCTTTTGTGGACTGGAGGGCAGGGGCGTGGCCGCTTCATGCGCTGCGGTGGACCGGTTGGCTGGTCCCGCATCGCAGCGAATGTTGCGTATGGTGTTTCTGATTTCAGTTTGTCCGAGAACGACAATCCGTTCGTCAACTGCTGCAAACGCTGCACCCAGCGCGAAGCAACGGTTGGTGAGCCATCGGCTTTCAGAGCACGCGTCAGCACCACGCGCAGTGAGCACGCGAGCGTCGCAAAATCGTGCGCGGCAAGGCCAATGCGGCGCTCCGGCGATTCCAGCCCCAGCTGCACGCGCATGGGACGCGACAGCCATGGATCTGTGCTGGCGCCAACAGGCCAGGTGCCTTCGTTGAGGCCGCCCAGGATGATCAGATCGAAACTCTGCAGCCGCGCTTCCAATGGCCCCAGGATGGCAAGTCGCGGATGCTTGCCGAAGGCCGGACGCACAGCGCGTTCTTCGGTGAGCGCGCGAAACAGCACGGGATAGGAACGGGTCTCGATTGCCGGCAGATCGCCGCATGCCTCTTCGAATTCGGCGGTCAGTCGCGCAGCGGCCTCGCCAGCCGGCTCACGCCACAACCGCGCGTCGCCGGGCTCCTTGTCAGCCGCTGCGAGCGCCTCTGCGCAAACCACATGTGCATTCAGGAGTTCCGGAAGATCGGCAGTGCTCTTTGCGAAGGCATCCTCCAGCGGCTGCAGGATCTCGCGCAACGCTTTGAACCAGTAGGTGAGCTCCGCCATTCGCTTAACGGCGAATTCGCTGTCACGCGTGCGGGCGGAATGCAGCGCAGCTGCAATCGCTCGCTCAATTCCGCAGAGCCCCGGATCGGGCCGTGGCCCGCGCAACACGTGGCGATCCAGCTGGCGCACGCGGCGGCGGAAATTGGCCTGTGCCTGTTTTCCGGCAGCCAAAGGATGCTTCAGCAGCGCCAGCAGCGGCACAGGCGCAAACTTCTCCGCCGCAGCCTCGGCAAGCAGGCATAAGAAGGTGCCGGGCGGCGTGTTGGCAAGCGGGCGCCCGGCGGAATCGTCAATCTCGACGTTCCACCGCGCCATCTCCGCTGCAACCCGCCGCGCGAGCTTGCGGTCCGGTGTGACAAGCGCGGCGGTGCGGCCAGGTTTCTCGAGCGCACGCCGCAGCATCAGCGCAATCGCGGCGGCTTCTTCGTTCGGCTGCGCCGCTTCCACCAGCGACAGGCCTTCAAGACCGTCTGCAATCTCATCACTGCCGCGTTCGGCGATCATACGCCAGGCATCGGTGGTGGGCGCCGGACGCAAGGTTTCACGCATCAATGTTTCGCGCGCGGCGGAGGTAGGCGCGCAATCAAACTCCGCGATTTCGGTGCGGTCCACCCCGATGCGCTGCAGGAGCTGCTTCAGTCCATATTGCGGATGGCCAGCATCGAGATCGTTCCAGCTGGTTTGATCGAGATGCTTGTCGAGGCCGGGAAGCACAACAAAACCGTTCGGCAGATTGGCAATCGCCTTCAGCAGATCCGCGGTGGCAGGAATACTGCCGGTCGAACCGGCAGCGACCACCAACCCTTGTGGCGGATTCTCCGTAAGCCGCTTCGCCAGCGCGTGCAGCGCCAGATTGCGCCGCGCCGCCGGATCCATTTTTACTTCATCCACCAGGACGTTCGGCCAATAATCGCGCACGATCGCCAGAAAGGCTTTCACCTCCCCCCAGTGCTGCGCGAAGGCTTGCGGCGCCAGCTTTTCGAGATCGGCGAGATCGCAACCTTGCGTCTCCACCTCGTCGAGGAAATTGGCCAGCGCTCGCGACAGCGCCACGGCTTGCGCGAAGGAAATGTCTGCCCCTCGGCGTTTGCGATCCCATTTCTGTACCAAGGTTGCCAACAGGAAAACGCGCCGCAATGGCGAAATCGCCGGCGGCAAGGTCAGCGCGTCTGCACCAAGGTCAAAAAAATCCTCTTCCTCCAAGTCGCCCAGTGGCCGCGTGTTCGGCAGCAGCGCCGCGCCGCCAAGTATCCGCGAGAAGCTTTCGTTCAAAGTGCGCGCGGCTCGGCGAGTCGGCAGGTAAAGCGTGATGTTTGAGAGCGCTAAGGGATCGCGCTCCGCACCGACACGTGCAATCAGGTTGCGCGCCAAGGTTGTGGCAAATGGGGCGCTTGCCGGAATTGTGAAAACGTTTGCCACGCGCGCCGCCTAGGCCGGGGCGAGGTCGGCGAGAAATGCCTCCGCCTCTTTCAATGCTTCCGGCGTGCCGACATGCATCCACACGCCGTCCAGCCGCACGCCGAACAATCGGCCCTGCTCGATGGCGCGTTCCCACAATTGCAGCAATGGAAAAGCACCGCGCGGCGCCTCCTCGAACAGCCGTGGATGAAGAATGGAAGCGCCGGGATAGGCAAAGGGCGAAAGCTGCCCTTCCGGCAGGAGGCTCAGCCGCCCTTCCGAATCCATCAGGAAATCGCCGCGGCCTTCATAACCCATGGACGTTACCAGGGACGCCATCAGCAACAGCGAATCCATCGTTTCCGGATTCCAGCGCGCCTTAAGCCGATCCAGCGCGTGGCCGTAGCCTTCCGCCCAGATGGAATCGGAATTGTGCAGGAAGAACGGCTCGCCTTCGAAATGCGGCAGCGCGCGCACAATGCCGCCGCCGGTGCCGAGAATAGCGTCGGTTTCATCGGAAATGCAGATTTCCACATCGTCGCGCTTCGCGAGGTGATGGCGCAGCTTGTCCGCATGATAGTGCACGTTCACCACAATCATGCGAACCCCGGCATCCTTCAGCCGATCGATGGCATGATCGATCAGTGCCCGCCCGGCAACTTTCACCAAAGGCTTGGGCGTATCGTTGGTGAGCGGGCGCATGCGGGTGCCGAGGCCTGCGGCCAGTATCATGGCGCGTGTCGGGCCGCTCATGCCGCTTCCCCGGTAATGGTCTGATGCCGTGCCTCGGCGGGAATCCTGCGGTCGTACCAGCGCTTCAGCGGCGCCAGCGCAGGATGCTGCAGATCGCTTTCGAGATAACTCCACACCCGCGGCAGATAGGAAAGATAGCGGGGCTTGCCATCGCGCCTGTAGAGACGAGCAAAGATACCGGCGATTTTGGCATTGCGCTGGGCGGCGATCACAGCTGCCTGGGCGCGATAAGCATCGCCATCGAAAGCCGCATCTGATCGTTGCCGCGCTTCGATGTAGCGCTGAATCATCGCTTCACGGAGCTCGGGCGCAACATCGCGGCGCGCATCCTCCAGGAGCGAAATCAGATCATAGCTCGTGGTACCCGCCACAGCGTCTTGGAAATCGATCATGCCAACGCGCGCGGCGCCTTCGCGCTCGGGCAGCCAGAACAGGTTCTGCGCGTGATAGTCGCGATGCACGAAAACGGATGGCGACGCAAGCACCGGCCACAGCACGTCGCGCCACAATGCGCGATGCTCGTCATACCCATCATCGCTGGCATTGCGACCGAGCGCCAGCGGAATGAACCACTCCGTCAACAAGTCGGTTTCGGCGACGAGTGCAGTTTCGTCGTAAGCGTAAAATGGCGTGTGATTGCCCAGAGCCGGCGGTGCGGCTTCCGTGTGCAACTGCGCAAGAGCATCGATAGCGGTACTGTAAAGTTCGGGCTCCTCGGCCGCATGGCCGTTGGCGAGAGCGTTCGCATAAAGATCGTCGCCGAGATCTTCGATCAGAACGAATCCATTCTTCGTGTCGGCAGCGTAAACCGCGGGCGCGCTCAAGCCGCGGCTGCACAGGAAATTCGCGATGGCGACGAAACGCCCGCAATCCGCGCCTGCGAGCCGCGCGACCGCATTGTAACCCAGCGCACGGCGTTGCTCCGTTGTTGCATTCGGTGGCGATTGTGGCGCTTCCGCATCTTGCGGCTGATCCATCAACATGGCGCTTGTGCCACTGCGATGCAGGCGAATGTAGCGGCGCGTAGAGGCGTCGCCCGGAAGCGGGGATAGCACCGCGCCGCTCCAACCCGCGCTGCGCAAAAAGTCCTGCATCGCATTTTCGCGTTCAGGGCTCATGAATTTGTACTTTCAAACAGACGCGCGGCCCACTCCGCAGGGCCGCTCAATGTTGCGCGGCGGCTGTGCTCGCCGGTGATTTCCAATTCGATGTGCAAGGCGTCCGCGAAAAAACGTGGTCCGGCGCGATCCGGCCATTCGATCAGCGCTACGCCGGTTTGCAACGTATCCTCCAGCCCCAGTTGCTCCATCTCCATTTCGTCTTCCAGCCGGTATAGGTCGAAATGGTCTATAGAGAGTTGCCGCGTCTCGTAATGCTGCACCAAGGTAAAAGTTGGGCTGGGAACGTCCTCGCCGATCCCAAGCGCTCGCAGCATGGCGCGGGCCAATGTCGTCTTTCCCGCGCCGAGATCGCCCGACAGGGCGACCGCATCGCCGCTCTTTAAGATCGCAGCGATTTGCGCCCCCATGATTTCGGTTGCAGCCTCGTTTTCGAGTGCGACTTCCCGCACGAACCCCTCGGATTTGCCCTTCATCGACAGGCTCTTAGCGGGCCACAAGGGTCGCCGCAACGCAAGCGAAAGGGTGGTTGATTCCACATCTTTTCAGCGCCTATAGCGAACCTTCCACCACCGGCCAGCAAAGGGTCCGCCGCCACATGGAGCGTATTGTCATTATCGGCGCCGGCCAGGCTGGAGCGCAGGCTGTGGCGAGCTTGCGGGCAGAGGGGTTCGACGGTTCGCTTGTGGTGGTAGGCGATGAGCCGTTCGCGCCCTATCAGAGGCCGCCACTCTCCAAAGCCTATCTCTCCGGCAGCATGGAGCGCGAGCGGCTGTTCCTCAAGCCGGAAAGTTTCTATCGCGAAGCGCAGTGCGAATTGCTGCTGGGTGTCTCTGCCATCGGAATCGATCGGGTGGCCCGATGCGTGAAACTCGATGACAGAAGCACCTTACCTTATGACAAGCTGCTGTTGGCCACCGGCTCGCGCGTGCGGCGCTGCGCGATTCGCGGCTGCGAGCTTCCGGGCATCTTCTATCTGCGTGGGATGGCGGACGTGGACGCGATGCGCGCGCATTTTGCGCAGGGGGCGCGGCTGGCGGTCGTCGGCGGCGGCTATATCGGGCTGGAAGTCGCCGCCGTTGCCCGCAAACTGGGACTTGAGGTGACGGTGTTCGAGGCACTGGGCCGCGTGATGGCGCGTGCCGTCTCCGCTCCGCTCTCGAAGTTCTACGAGCAGGCGCACCGCCAATGGAGCGTTCGTTTTCACCTGAACACGGCCGTTGAAGCCTTCGAAGGTGACGGCCGGCTTCAAGCCATACGCGCTGGGGGACAGCGTTTTGAGGCAGACCTCGCACTTGTCGGCATCGGCATTGTGCCGAATGTGGAACTGGCGCAGGAAGCGGGGCTTGTGTGCGACGATGGCATTGTGGTGGATCAGCATTGCGGCTGCACGTCCGCTCCGGACATTTTCGCGGCCGGCGATTGCACGCAGCACATTGGGCGCGATGGAAAGTCCATCCGGCTCGAATGCGTGCAGAACGCCATCGATCAAGCAAAGCACGCCGCCCTAGCCATGGTGGGCAAGCCGAAACCGTATCGCGAAGTGCCGTGGTTCTGGTCAGACCAGTACGATCTGAAACTGCAGATCGCTGGACTGGCACGGCCGGGCGACGCGCTCGTTGTACGCGGCAATCCGGAGGCGCGGAAATTTGCCGTGTTTCACTTGCGCAACGGAGCGGTTGCGGCTGTGGAAGCTGTGAACGCCGCGCCGGAGTACATGATCGGACGCAAACTGATCGCTGATGGCACGCAAGTAACTCCCGAGCGGCTTGCCGATACCGCCATTCTCATGAAAAACATCGTCTGAGTTGCTCGAAACACGACATGCCGAAAATCAAATACATTGAGGACGACGGTAAGGAGCACGAGGCAGAGGTGCCCGTTGGCTGGTCGGTGATGGAAGGGGCGGTGAAGAACCTAATCCCGGGTATCGATGCCGATTGCGGCGGGGCGTGCGCCTGCGCCACCTGTCATGTGTATGTCGATCCGGCCTGGCTGACGAAGCTGCCGCCCAAATCGGATATGGAGGAAACCATGTTGGATTTTGCGCAGCAGCTTCAGCCCAATTCGCGCCTTTCCTGCCAGATCAAGGTCGCGACAGAATTGGACGGTCTTATCGTGCGCACACCCAAAAACCAACATTGATGGAGCTGCTGTGAACATCTGGCCTTCGCGTGAAACTGATAGTGCAGCT
>JAICVV010000374.1 GCA_025935155.1 Alphaproteobacteria bacterium | reverse complement strand
GTCGGCGTCCAGAATGGCATCGGGAATCTGGCAGGCATTATCGGTCCGCCGATCACCGGCTGGATTGTGGACCGCACGGGATCGTTCGGCGGCGCGTTCCTGCTCACCGCCGCCATCACGCTAATCGGCGCGGCGGGATGGGGATTGGTATTGCGTCGGGTCGAGCCGATTGTGTGGGATAACGATGCATATGCCGGTTCGGATACTCCGCCCGGCAGTCTTACGGGGCCGGCAATCGCTCCGGAAGCGCAGGCTGTAACATGATCGTTTTGGAATCGACGCTGACGATGCCGGCGAAGCGCGCCCGCACGTTTTTTGGGCAGCCGCCGACGCTCGGCTTTCTCGCTTTCACCGAAGCCTGGGAGCGCTTCTCCTATTACGGCATGACGTCGCTGCTCGTGCTGTACATGAGCCAGGCGCTGTTCATGCCGGCGCACATCGGCAACATCGCGGGCTTTGCGGCCTATCGCGGCACGCTCGAAAGCGTGTTCGGGAAAATGAGCACGCTTGCGCTCGCCTCGCAGACCTACGGCCTCTACACCGGTTTCGTTTACTTCACGCCGCTGCTCGGCGGCTGGATCGCGGACCGCTTCATCGGGCGCCGCAACGCCGTGGTGGCCGGCGCGCTGCTGATGAGCGGCGGTCACATCGCGATGGCCTTCGACCGCTCGTTCCTGCTCGCGCTATTCCTCCCCATCAGCGGCTGCGGACTGTTGAAGGGCAACATCTCCACGCAAGTGGGGCAGCTTTATGCCGAGAACGACGCGGTGGGGCGCACGCGCGGCTTCTCCATCTTCTCCATGGCGATCAATGTCGGCGCGGTGGCGGGCCCGCTCACCTGCGGATTGCTGGCGCAGCTTTACGGCTGGCATGTGGGGTTCGGGCTTGCCGGCTTGTTGATGCTGTTTGCGCTGGCGACCTATCTCGCCGGCTACCGCTATTTGAACGAAAGTGCGCGCAGCGCGGCAGCGCCCGAACTTGCGACGCCACTCACCGCAAAGCAGAAACGCGCCATCGGGGCGCTGATCGTGGTGATGCTGATCACCATCCCGCATTCCATCGCCTTCTATCAGAATTCCAATATCGGCTTCGTCTGGATCAACGCGCATGTCGATCGGATCGTGGCCGGCTTCCAGCTGCCGACCGCGTGGTTCGGCACGGCGGTGGATTCCTTCATCTCTATCGTCTGTATACCGTTCCTGTTTGCGCTGTGGCGCTGGCAGGATCGCCACGGCGGCGAGCCGGGCGAAATAGCCAAGATTGGCATCGGCGCTGCGCTGGCGGCCATCGCGAATCTCGTACTTGCGGGCGCCGCCCTTTTGCCCGGCCGTGTGTCCCCGCTGTTTCCGATATTTTACGAAACCATTCTCGGTGTGGCCTTCATCTGGCAATGGCCGACCTTGCTGGCGCTTGTCTCGCGGGTCGCGCCGCAGCGCCTCAAATCGACCTTGATGGGCGCCGCCTTCCTTACCCTTTTCGTTTCCAACACGATCATCGGCCGTATCGGCGCGCTGTACGAGCACATGACGCCGGCAGAGTTCTGGTCGATGAATGCCGCGATCGCGGCGACCGGTGCCGTGCTGGCATTCGTTCTTCGCAAGCCGCTGGGACGGGTGCTCGACGCGCATGGCCGAAATTGAAACCGCACAGAGCAATGAGCTCTACGGCGCCCAAGCGTTCGGCTGCAAACAGGAGCTGAAGCGCTACCTGACGCTGTTCAATCTTTTCGTGTACGGGCTCTTCTTCATCAACCCGATGGCGCCGATGTTGCGTTCATGCTGTTCACCGCCTTCAGCTACGTGCTAGTCTTCAGACTCCGGGGAACGCAACAATGATGGCGATTATATACTTGACTTAGCCAACCGCAAGCCCTAGATTCACGGCCATAGAGGGAATGGCCATGACTTGCGACCTTACGAACCCGATCTTCACCGATGAAGCCGCTGCGGTAGCCCATATGGAAGCCGACCGTTGGCCGAATGGTGTAACCTGCCCGCTCTGCGGCGTGGCGGATGAAGCCAAGAAGATGGGCGGAAAGACCCAAGCTGGCATGTTTATGTGCAACGCCTGTCGCGGCAAGTTCACCGTGCGGACGGGGACTGTCTTTGAGCGTTCGCATATCCCGCTCCACAAGTGGCTTCTGGCAACGCACCTTATGGCTTCCAGCAAAAAGGGTATCAGCGCCCACCAGCTCCACAGGATGCTCGGCATTACCTACAAGAGCGCATGGTTTCTGGCGCACCGTATCCGCGAGAGCATGCGCGACGACGGTTCGCCGCTTGGCGGACCCGGCAAGGTTGTCGAGAGCGACGAAGCCTTTGTTGGCGGCATCAAGAAGAAGCGCCTCAGCGGCAAGGTCGCGCCGAAGAAGAAGGTTATGACGTT
>JAICVV010000355.1 GCA_025935155.1 Alphaproteobacteria bacterium | reverse complement strand
ACGAGAGAACGGTTGCAGGCGGCCGGTTTTTCTGCGTGTCATTGCGAGGTCGGAGGGCGCAATGCCGGGTGCGTACACAGATGGAGAGGAGGACGGTGTTCCGCGTCCTCGCCCGACTCTGCTGCTTCGGATCGAAGCGGTACTGGCAAAGCAGCGGACAAAATGGGAATGCCTCGCGTGGCTTGCCAGCGCCCTCGGCGCGGCAACATTGGTGCGCATGGCCGCGGGCCTGATCACCAGCGGCGTCCCCTTTGCCTTCTATTTCCCGGCTGTCAGCGTGGTGGCCATCTTCACCGGATGGCGCTGTGGTTTGATCGCGGTATTCGCCAGCGCGGCGATCGCCTGGTTTCTGTTCGTGCCGCCGCTGTACACGCTGCATGCGCCGGCCCTTCAGCAGGGCCTCACTGTCATCGTCTGGTTCGTCATCGCCAGCGCGCAGGTGTTTATCGCCGCGTTCCTCCGTTCGGCCCTGCAGCGTGCGCTGTGGAGCGAAACGCGATACCGGACCCTGCTGAATGAACAGAAGCAGGTGACAGGCCACCGGGAGATTCAGATCGGCGAGCTGCGGCATCGCCTGAAGAACCTTCTGACCGTTATCGAAGCGCTGGCGAAAAGTTCCAAAGATCGTCACGCCACTCCTGAAGTGCAAAGTTTCTTGTCGCGATTTCTCGGCCGGCTGCATGCGCTGGGGGCAGCGGCGGATCTCGTGCTGGCAGGCGGGCGGCAGGTCTCCATCGAATGCGGCACCCTGGTGCGCGCGACGCTTTCGCCTTTCATGGGAGAGCGGCCGCGCTTCAACTTCTTGGGGCCTGAGCTGCATCTTTCGGAGCAGACCGGCAGCACCTTGGGCCTCGCCTTGCACGAATTGGCGACGAACGCGCTCAAGTACGGCGCGCTGACGCGCGATACCGGCCGGGTCTCCATTGAATGGACCGCGACGCGTTTGGATGCCCAAATGGAGCGCGTCGAAATCCTCTGGCGGGAGCATGGCGGGCCACCGCCCACGCCGCCGGAGAAAGAAGGGTTCGGGACCCGGCTTATCCGTTCCGTTGCGGCGCGCGAGCGCGAGGGTGAGGTTCAGATCAGTTACGATCCGGCGGGCTTTTCCTGCTGCATTGCATTTTTGCGCCCGGCACCGTCGTCGCAGTCCGAGCCCGCAGCGGCCAGAGCCGCAACGCAGAGGATCGGTTCTTTGGCTCCCGCGACGGAAGTATTGGTGGGCGATGAAGGACTCGAACCTTCGACCCGCTGATTAAGAGTCAGCTGCTCTACCGCCTGAGCTAATCGCCCGACCTTTGGCCGGAAGGCCCGCGCCTATAGCAGAGGGCCGGAGCCCGTGTCCACCAAGCAAGCCGCGCGCCGCGGACCTAGAGCGGAACTTCCTAAAACGGAATCGCTCTAATTCGTCATCGCCCGGCCGAGCGAGACAGCGAGGTCCGGGCGACCCAATTCAGCCACCCGAGAAAATGGGTCGTCCGGATCGCGCAAAAAGGCGCGACCGGACGATGACGTGTTTGGGACATGACAAAATCTTGCTCTAAAGAATAATCCCCGAATGGCGTGGGATTTCCACCTGCCGGTGGATGTAGACCGACATCAGGATGCCGAAGCCAAACATCACCGTCAGCATCGCGGTACCGCCGTAGGACAGCAGCGGCATGGGAATGCCCACCACCGGGATGAGGCCCATCACCATCGCGCCGTTGATCATGATGTAGAAGAAGAAATTGAGCGTGAGCCCCAACGCGACAAGCCTGCCGAACTGGCTGCGCGACGACATGGCGATACGGACGCCATAACCAATCACGGTTATGTACAACAGCAGCAACGCAATGCAGCCCAGAAAGCCGAACTCCTCTCCCACGGAGGTGACGATAAAATCCGTCTGCTTCTCGGGAAGAAAATTGAGCTGGCTTTGCGTGTTCTGGAGGAAACCCTTTCCGGTAAGGCCGCCGGAGCCGATCGCAATCTCCGCCTGGCTGATGTTCCAACCCGCGCCCAGCGCATCGTTTTCCGGATTGAGAAACGTCAGCACGCGGCGCTTCTGATAATCGTGCAGAAACTGCCACACGATGGGAACGGCGGCGGCCACCGCCCCGACGGTCGGCGCGATCCACCACCAGGACAAGCCGGCGAGAAAGAGCAGCGAAGCGCCGTCCATCACCAGAATGATCGCGGTACCCAAATTCGGCTGCTTCAGCACAAGGGCCGCAGGAATCGCCACCATCACCAGCGGAATGATGAGGCGCAGCGGTCTGGAGACATCCTCCACATTCAGTCCGTGCAGGAAACGCGCACGCGCAAGGACCAACGCGATCTTCGTCAACTCGGACGGCTGCAGTTGAATGGGACCAAGCTGAATCCAACGCTGCGCGCCAAGTCCGGTGTGACCCGCCACATCGACACCCACCAGCAGCAGCAGGCAGATCCCGTAAAGCGGGTAGGCAAGCGCCATCCAGTGGCGGATATCCACCATCGCGGCCAGGAACAGCAGCACCAGCCCGACGCTGAAATGCAGCATCTGCTTGCTT
>JAICVV010000406.1 GCA_025935155.1 Alphaproteobacteria bacterium | reverse complement strand
TCCGCGGCCCGTGACGCCGGAGATGGCGGTACGGCTCGGCAAGCTGTGCGGCAACGGCCCGCGACTCTGGCTCAATCTGCAGTCGGTGTACGATCCGTGGCACGCCGAACGCCGCATCGACACCCGCAAAATCCCCACGCTTCACGCGGCGGAGGAACTTTTGTCGGAGGCTGAAAATCTTGCAGGAACATGGGCCGAAATGGGAGAGCAGCGGATGAACGAAGCATACAAACAGTGCGTGTATTGGCGCGAACCGGAGAAAATCAGGGAAGGGTCAAAACGGTTTGAGAAAATCGCGACATACATCGAAGACGATCACTGGTTCAGGCGTCTGCTGAAGTGCGACGAATGCAGCCAGCTCTACTTTTATGAACTCTACGAATGGACCGATTACGAGAAGGGAAACGACCCGCAATACCGGAAATGGATTCCTGTCGCCTCCGAAGATGAAGCGCTCAAGCTGCTGGAGAAGCCGCCATTCGAACTGAATGGCTATGAGCCTTGCCTTTGCATGGATTGGCCGGCGGACAAGGGCGATCCGGAGATTTTTTGGGTGCGCCGAAATCTCGCTGCAAATAGCGTCTGACGCCTTATATTCTGCCTATGGCATAATGGGATGATGCCCCGCCAGAGCAGAAGCGGGCGGAAAGGGACGCGGGTTCTTCGACAGCACGGCGAAGTTCTGTCTCGCATAAATGACTCAGTAGAGCTCGAGGCAGGACGCGTCTGCATCCTGCTCGAAATCACCGACGAGCGTAAGGTGATCGCGCAGGAGGTGTTCGACGAAAGGTGTCGGCTGGTTGCCGCAGCGCAGCCAGATCACCTTCGGCGGCGCGCCGTGCAAAGCCGCGATGTCCGCGAAATCTGCATCCAGAGTGACGATGGTATAGCCCTGCTCGCGCGCGAACGCCCAGATCGCCGCATCCGTCGCGCGATCAAAACCGGCTTGCCGCACCTGTTCGCTTCCGGGAAAAACGTCCGCCAACGCGCGGCAAAGACGGTGACTCAGGTTCTGATCGAACAGGAGCTTCACGCCGGCGCGGTGACGATGCGCCGTTCGCGATCCGCCGCGTAGGCGAGCGCGGCGCGGATGTCCGCGTCGGTCAACTCCGGGTAATCGGCGACGATTTCAGCGTGGCTCATTCCGGCCGCGAGCCAGCCGAGAATGTCCGACACGGCGATGCGCATTCCGCGGATGCAGGGTCGCCCGCCACGCTTGCCCGGTTCCTGCGTGATGATGCTCCGATAGTCGCTGCTCATACGGCTAACCTAGCACAGCTGCCAGCGCTCCGCGACGGCGCGTTGAAACCTGACAGCTTTGCACGCCCTGCCTCGCATCGGGGCGGCGCAGGCCCTATATTCCCGGGATGGCGCACAATAACGGAATGATGCCCCGCCAGGGCAGAGGCGGGCGGGGGAAGGGACGCGGGTTTTCCGACAACGCGGCGAAGTTCCGCGCGGCGGCGGATGCGGTGCCGATCGAGCCCGCGGGCACGGCCTACGATCCCGGTCCGCCCAATCTCGACCAGATCAATGCCGCGATCGTGCAGAACGGCATCGGCAATCTACCGCTGCATGGCGCCACGGGCGCGGAGATCGCGGGCTTCGTGCCGCATCGCCCCGTGCGGCCGGAGAAATCGGAAGGCGGCAAGCGCTTCGAGCTCGTCAGCGAATACGAACCCGCCGGAGACCAACCCACAGCCATTCGCGAACTTGTCGCGGGCATTCAAGGGTTGAGCGCTGAGAGCCTTCGCGCCAATAGCGCTTCGGCCTCCAAGTCGCGCTCGGAAGAAGAAAACACCATCGTCATGCCGCACGGCACCATCGTCCAGGGCGAGCGCGATCAGGTGCTGCTGGGCGTCACCGGCTCCGGCAAGACCTTCACCATGGCGAAGGTGATCGAAACCCTGCAGCGGCCAGCGCTGATTCTCGCGCCGAACAAGACGCTCGCCGCGCAGCTCTATGCCGAGATGAAGTCGTTCTTCCCCAACAATGCGGTGGAGTATTTCGTCTCCTACTACGACTACTACCAGCCGGAAGCCTACATCCCGCGCACCGACACCTACATCGAGAAAGACTCCTCCATCAACGAGGAGATCGACCGCATGCGCCACGCCGCCAC
>JAICVV010000112.1 GCA_025935155.1 Alphaproteobacteria bacterium | reverse complement strand
GTCACCAGTTGCAGTGTAGCCATTTCGGGTACCTACCCTTCTGTAAGGTTGACACCTGCGCCTTGGCCTTACGACTTCCGGACGCGTCCAAGAAAAAAGCAGCGGACGGAAGGCCGTCGCGCCGCTTCGCTCCGTTGCCGGAGCTAGGCGGAATATAGGCCCCCTCTGCTCCCATGCAAGAAATTTTCGCGTCCAAACGTCAATTTTCTGTCACCGCCGCTCCCGCCCGCGCGGCACCTTCGCTGTCACATTTTTCCGCCGGCGACGGCCGCCCGCACGCTGGACAGCTTCCGGAGCGGGCCTTAGAACGCGCCCCCTTCCCGCGCTCTTTCCCTTTCAGAGACTGGAGAACACGATGGCTGCCAAGAGGTTCACCGAGCGGCTTCACAAAGGTTACGCGCAGGCCATGGAGCTGACGGCTGCGCCGCTGGCCGAGGAGAAGAGCCGTTATCAACAGATAAGAATTTTCGACACCGTGGCGAACGGACGGGTGCTGACGCTGGACGATATCGTCCAGATCACCACGCGCGACGAATCGGCTTACGCCGAGATGCTGACGCATCTGCCGATGCTGGAGCACGGCAAGGTGGAGCGTGTGATGATCGTGGGCGGCGGCGATCTTTCCATCGCCGACGAGGCGCTGAAGCACAAGGCGGTGAAAGAGGTGGTGCTGGCCGATATCGACGGTCGCGTGGTGGAGCTGTGCCGCGAGCACTTCGCGGAGGTCAACGCGAAGGCCTTCAAGGACAAGCGGCTGAAGATCGAGATCGCCGACGCGTTCGAATACCTCGGGCGGCCGGAATCCAAGACGCGTTTCGACCTGATCGTGGCAGACCGGCCGGATCCGGTCGGCCCCGGCAAGGCGTTGTTCGGCGAAACGTTCTATGATCGGGTGAAGGGCGCGCTGAAGCCCGGCGGCTTCGCGACGTTCCAGACCGGCGTGCCCTTTTATCAGCCGTGGGAAATCACCGATGCGCTAAAGGAACTCGCCGGTTTCTTCCCGCAATCTGGATTGTACCTGACAGTGGTGCCCACCTACATCGGCGGCTTCATGGCGTTGTCCTGGGCTGGCAATGGACGCAACGCGAAGCTTGGCACGCCGGCGGGAATCCGCTGCGCGCGGGCGCGCTTCGCGTCAGCCAAACTGAAAACCGACTACTACAACCCGGATATTCACGCCGCCGCTTTTGCGCTGCCGGAGTGGATCAAGCGGCTGGTGCCGTGAGCTACTGAAACAGCAACGCTTCGTACACCGTGCGTGCCGCCGATTGCAGCGCGAAGAGTTGCTTCTCGAGCGACTCGAAATTGGGATGACCGGCGGCGCGGGCGAGCAGCTGCTTGAGGCCACGCGAGGCGCGCGACGCATCGAAACTTTCGCCCACTGCAACCCGCAACACCTGCAAGATATTTTGCTGGAGTCGTAACGCGTCAAGGAATTCCGGCGCACCGACCCCAGGCAAGACGCTGGAGCTGCACAATTTTTCCAGAGCGGCGGCCGTGCTCACGTCCAATACCGCTGAATTGCGCGGAGCGGTCCGCAGTTGCAGATACTGTGCGGCGAACTCGATGTCCACCAGTCCGCCGCGCGCATATTTCAGATCCCATCGGGTTTTCGGGGGGCGCTCTGCATTCATCTTCTCGCGCATTTCCCGTACATCGGTCTTTAGTTTTTCGGAAGCGATCTGCGCTGTGAGCGCGACGCGGATTGCCGTTTCCACCTTTTGCCGCAACACCGGTGGGCCGGAGATAACGCGCCCCCGTGTGAGCGCCATGCGTTCCCACGTCCAGGCATCGTTCGCGTGATAGCGCTCGAACCCTTCCAGCCGCACCGCCACCGGCCCCTTGTTGCCGGTCGGCCGCAGCCGCATGTCCACTTCGTACAAACCGCCTTCCGAGGTATGCACGGTCAGCGCGGCAATGAGCCGTTGCGCCAGCCGCGTGTAATAGGCCACCACCGGCAACGGTTTGAGACCATCCGAATGCTCCACGGCCGCCGGCGCATCGTAGACAAACACCAGATCGAGATCGGACATCGCTGTCATTTCGCGGCCGCCAAGCTTGCCCAGCGCGATGATGACGAATTCGCCGCCGTCCACCGCTCCGAAAGCTTTCGCAAATTCCTGCTCTACTGCCGGCAGCAGCTGTTCAACGATCGCTTCAGCCACAGCGGAGAATCGATTGCCGGCCGCCTCTCCGGAGATGGCCCCCTCCAGCAGCCCTACGGCGACGCGGAAGTTCTGCTCGGCCGCAAAACGGCGCACCCCATCGAGCTTTCCTTCGTAATCTGCCTCGGCTGCGAGCTCTGTAGCCAACGTGCGGGCAAGTGCAGCAGAGTCGAACACATCGCGCGCTGCGTCGGGCGCGAGCAGCGCGTCCAGCACCTTGGGCGAGCGCGCCAGATGATCCGCAAAGCGCGGAGCCGCGCCGCAGATGTTTGCGATCAACTTGAGCAAACGGGGATTGGCGAGCAGCAATGAAAAGAGCTGCACACCCGAAGGTAGCCGTGAGAGCAACAGATCGAACTGAGCAAAGGCCGAATCGGGATCGACTGTGCCGGCCAGCGCCTTTAGCAGCGGCGGCACAAGTTTTGTCAGCAGTTCGCGGGAGCGGGCGCCCCGGCTCGCGCGAATACGCCCGTGGTGCCAGCCACGAATGGCGGCGGCGACGTGACCGGCATCGGAGAACCCCAGGCCGCTCAAGGTCCGCAGCGTCTCGGGATCGTCCTCCACCCCGGTAAACACAAGACTGCCCTTTGCGCTGTCGAGTGGCGGCGCGCGTTCGAAGAGACTGGCGTAATGCCGCTGCACAGCTTCCAGATGGTGTGTCACGGCGGCGCTGAACGCCCCGACGGAACCGAACCCCACGAAGGTAGCGATGCGCGCGAGCGCTTCCGGTGTCTCAGGAATCGTGTGTGTTTGCTCATCCTCGATCATCTGCAGCCGATGTTCGAGGGTGCGCAGAAAACGGTACGCCGCTTGCAGCTCTGCCGCGGCTTCAGCTGTCACCAGGCCGCGGTCGCGAAGGGCACTCAAGGCGGCCAGTGTGGAGGGCGCACGCAAACTCCGGTCGCGCCCACCGAGGATCAGCTGCTGCGTCTGCACGAAAAATTCGATCTCGCGGATGCCACCGCGCCCAAGTTTGATGTTGTGCCCGGCGACAGCGATTTTCTCATGCCCGGAATGGGCGTGGATCTGGCGCTTGATCGAATGAATGTCCTCGATGGCGGCGAAATCGAGATTGCGGCGCCAAATAAACGGCTCGATGTTTTTGAGGAATTGTGCAGCTGCTTCAGGGTCTCCCGCGCAAGCGCGCGCCTTGATCAGCGCGGCGCGTTCCCAGTTCTGCCCCATCCCTTCGTAGTACGCTTCGGCAGCATCGGTTGAGATGGCGATCTGCGTGGCGGCGGCATCCGGCCTTAGCCGCAAATCGACCCGGAACACATAACCATCCGCCGTCGCTTCGTTCAGCAGCTTGAGCATTCCCTTTGCGATATCGACGGCAGCCGCGCGGACATCGTCGCGCTTGCGGAAGGGAAAACGGTCTGCATCGTAATAGATAATGAGATCGATATCGCTGGAATAATTCAGTTCGCCGGCGCCGAACTTCCCCATCGCGAGCACAACCAGCCCGGTTTGCGACTCGAGCTGCTCCGGCGAAAGCGAAGCGAATTCCGTGCCGGTGGCCGCCGTGCGCAACAGGAACCGGACGGCGCTTGTCACACAGGCATCTGCGAACGCGGATAGTGCTGCAGTCACCTGTTCCAGCGTCCATGCACCCGAAATGTCTGCCAGCGCGATCGCCAGCGCTGCGTGTCTCTTGCCTTCCCGCAGCACCCGCATCGCTTCGACTATATCTCCGGCGACTGTGGCACTCGCCACCCGCGCGGAAATTTGTGACAGCGCAATCTCGGCGCCGTTCGCAAGCAGCTCGGTCAGAAATCCGGTGTCGCGCAGCGCGAGGCGACAAAGGAAGGGGCTGTTGCCGAAGACCGATCCCAGCAGGGGAACCTGCGCAGGCGAAGGAACAAAACCTTTCGCGGCGAGCTCTTCGAATGTCCGGGATGCGCGTGCAACGTCGAATGGCGCTGGCAGGTTCAGTCGTGTGTTTTCGGTCGCGCTCACCGGTTCATTCTATCCGCTGCACGCGACGAGCGCATTTCCCACTGCGCAAAACAACAAAGCAAAAGGCCCGCCGCAATGGACGGGCCTCTGTCACCGTGGGATGCGCGGCACTTTCAGCAACCGGCCGCTTTCTTCAGCTGCGAGGAGGGCTTGAAACGCAAGCTCTTCGAGGCCTTGATCTTGATCGGCTCGCCCGTGCGTGGATTTCGGCCGGTCCGCGCGGCGCGCTTTGTCACGCGGAAGCTGCCCAGGGTGCCGATCTGGTATTTGCCGCCATTTTTGACGCTTTTCAGGCCGCTCTCCAAAGCGCCGAACACCGTCTCGACCGCGCGCTTGGCGTCGGCCTTGCTGATTTTCCCCTGTTTTGCGACGGCCTCAACGAAGTCTGTCTTGCTCATTCTATCATCCCTTTCGATACCGAGCTCCGGTCAGCGAAATATAACGAAACAAATCCGCCTCGCCTTCCAATTCCCTGCCCAATACAGCGATTCGCGATATCCATCCACAGGAAAGCGTGGAAAAGGCAGCAATTCGCGAAGCTGGCATCGCTGGCCAGATACGGAGGATAAGGCCGGCAGGGCGAATCAGGCGCGCCGATTCGGTTCAGGCGAAGACCACGCTGGCCTTCAACCCCGGCCGGTTGTCGGAAAGTTCAAGGCGCGCGTCGTGCAGCCGCGCAACGGCGGCAACGAGGCTGAGCCCGAGCCCCGTGCCCGGAGAGTGGCGGCTCGCCTCCAGCCGCACGAAGCGTTCGACAGCGCGCGGCCGGTCTTCTGACGGAATGCCGGGACCGTTATCGGCCACCGACAACACCGCGCCCTGGCCGTTCTTCTCGGCTGCTATCGTCACACGGCCGCCCGCCGGCGTATATTTGATCGCATTGTCGACGAGGTTCGCCAGTGCCTGCGACAGCAGATTGCCGTTGCCGCGCACTTCCAGGGACGAGGCCGGCGCGATATCCAGCGCGATGCCGTTCTCCTCCGCGACCGGCGCATAAAGCTCCCACACATTGTGCGCGAGCGCCGAAAGATCGACACGCGACATGCTGTTGCGTGCGGCGCCCGCTTCGGCTTCCGCAATCAGCAACAGCGAATCGAAGGTGCCGATGAGGCGGTCGGTTTCGGAGATGGCGGCATCGATTTCTCCGGCTTCTTCGCCTTCCGGCGGCAGACGTTTGAGTGCGCCCTCCAGCCGGTTTCGCAATCGGTTGAGGGGCGAGCGCAGATCGTGGGCCACCGAGTCGGTCACCTCCCGCATCCCTTTCATCAGCCGCTCGATGCGTTCCAGCATGCGGTTGAGATTGCGGGCCAGAGTGTCGAACTCGTCGCCGGCACGGGAGAGCGGCAGGCGGCGGGAAAGATCGCCGGCCATGATTTCGCGGCTGGTGCTGTTGATCTGGTCGAGACGCCGCAGCAGGTTGCTGCTCATCAAGCCGCCGCCGATCAGGCCCAATGTCAGCATGAGCGCAACGCTCCAGGGCAGCGTAGTGGTGAACATGCGCTCTGTCTCGACGCGCTCATGCGTATCGCGGGCCACAAGCAGCTGAAGGCCGCCCACCAGCTTGAACACGCGGCCGCGCGCCGGATGCCGCTCCAGCGTTCCGGCAACGCGGCGCTCGTAATCGAACTCCACGAACCGGCCAGCGGAACGGCGCACCGTCGGCCATGCATCGAGATTTCCCGCCAGCGGATGACCGAGCGAGCCAACCAGCAGATAAAGCCCCTGTCCGGCATGCATCGAGCGGGCGGTGATCACATCGGTCAGGCCGCCCAGCCCCTGCCGTTGATACTCTTCGGAAAGGCCTGCGATTTCCGCCTGGATTGTCTGATCCGTTTCGGCGTCCAGCGCACGCTTGGTGTTCCAATAGGTGAATCCCACCAGCGCGGCGGCAGAGACCGCGAATAACGCCAGATAAGCGAGTGCGATCCGGAACGCGAGTGTGCGGATCAGAGGGGTGCCGAGCATGGCTCAGCTCACACGATAAAGCGGCCGGACCTTCGCTGCCGGACGCTAGGGCTTCGCACGGATCATATAACCCGCGCCGCGAACCGTCTGCAGCAGCGCAGGCTCGAACCCCTTGTCGATCTTCGCCCGCAGCCGCGAGATATGCACATCGATCACATTGGTCTGCGGATCGAAATGATATTCCCACACGCTTTCCAGCAGCATGGTGCGGGTCACCACCTGACCGGCGTGCCGCATCAGATATTCCAGCAGCCGGAATTCGCGCGGCTGCAGATCCACCGCTGTGCCGTTCCGCTTGGCGGCGCGTGTGAGAAGGTCGAGCTCCAGATCCCCAACCTGCAGCCGCGTTTTCACGGCGGAAGGCTGGCGGCGGCGCATCAGCGCGTCGATCCGAGCGAGCAGCTCGACAAAGGCGTAGGGTTTGGTGAGATAGTCGTCCCCGCCCGCCTTCAATCCCTTTACGCGGTCGTCGACTTCGGACAGCGCGCTCAGGAAAAGGATCGGCGTCGCGTTGCCGTGCTCACGCAATTCCTGCACCAGCTTCAGCCCATCGAGCTTGGGCAGCATACGGTCGATGACGGCGACATCGTAAGGCCGCGATAGCGCCAGGGTCAGACCCGTTTCTCCGTCTGCCGCATCGTCGACCACATGGCCGGATTCGCGCAGACCGTTTACCAGATAGCGTTGTGCCTCAACATCGTCCTCGACCACGAGCATGCGCATGTCCGGCTCCTATCGTTTCGATACGAAATGCACGCTGAAAAAAGAGGGTCCGCGCGGACAGCAGCAACGGGGGGAAGGGGCCACCACCGCC
>JAICVV010000238.1 GCA_025935155.1 Alphaproteobacteria bacterium | reverse complement strand
ATCGAACTCGCAAAGCGCGCCGCGGAAATGGACACGGCCCTGAAGATCATGTTCATCACGGGTTTCGCGGCGGTTGCCCTTCATCCTTCATCGCAAGCGCCGAAGCAGGCAAAGGTTCTTTCCAAACCGTTTCACCTGCGCGAAATCGTGCAGGAAATCGAACGAATGATTGCGGCTTAAGCTCCGCAAAAATTCAACGCGCTCAATCCGGAACCGATTTCGCGCCGTGCGTTCTGAAAGAAGTGCCAACTTTCAAACGCAAGGCAAACACTCATTTGCGCAAAACTTTTGTTGAGCGCGTAGAGTGGCCGGAGTGAGCAATGGAGAATCCCAGCGTAAGACTGCATCCCGTTCCAAACACGGGCTCGCGAACAGCGCGGTATATTGGCACCGCTTTCGTCGGGGTGGTGCATGTGATTGCGATCTGGGCGTTGCTGAACGGCCTCGCGGGCAGGATCGTGCAGTCCGTGCCCAAATTTATCGAAGCGAAGATCGTTCAGACTCCGCCACCGAAGGAAAAACCGCCGCCGCAACCGGAAGTGAAGCTGCAGGCTCCGCCAAAAGTCGTACAGGCGTACATTCCGCCGCCTGATATCAAGGTTGCCACTCCGCCCCCGCCTGCTCCTGTTGTGCAACAGGTCCAGAGAACAGTGCCGCCGCCGGCGGTTACGCCACCGCCTCAGCCGGTCACGCCACCAGCACCTCCGCCTGCGCCGGCCATCCCGGATTCGGGACCGGTAGGAATTACGTCGACACACACGATACCGCCATACCCACCGGTAGCGTTGCGGCTTGGCAAGGAAGGGACCACCACGCTGCGAATTTCGGTCTCCGCATCGGGCGCCATAACGGACGCAACTGTTGTAAGCTCAAGCGGCAGCGACGATCTCGATCAGGCCGCGATTCAGTGGGTCAAGGCGCATTGGCAATACAAGCCGGCCATCCGCAATGGGCAGCCCGCTGCGGGCACCGTACAGGCTGCGGTGCGCTTTACGCTCAAGAATGCAAGATGATTTCGGGAACAGTGCCCGCCTACGCCTGCTTGCCGCTGAAAGAGCCGGAGGCTATAGCTGCGCGCCAGCCATGGCCGGGCGGTTAGCTCAGCGGGAGAGCACTACGTTGACATCGTAGGGGTCACTGGTTCAATCCCAGTACCGCCCACCATCTGCCGTCTGCATTCAGGGAGCAGGGGATCGAAATGAATAAATCCGTTGTGGCATTGCTGCTGGTCCTGACAGCCGTTCCGCTGGCGTCCTGCAACCAGCAGCGTACTGCTAACAAGGAAGCGGTCCATGAGAGAGGGCGTGGCGGCCACGGCGGTCTTCGCAGGGTCTGCTCCGCCGATCTGGACAAGTACTGCGCGGGACAGGATCGCGGGCGCGCGCGGCGCGATTGTTTGCAGACTCATCTCGATCAGTTGTCGGCCGATTGCAAAGCGGCGGTGCAGGCACGCGGCGAACGGCGCCGCCGCCGCGATTTTTAAGGCACATTCGTTCTCAAACGAGGCGGCGGAATTGCGTACCATCCTGCCGGAACGGGCAGAGGTGAGATTGCGAGCCGGCCCCCTTGGCCAAAATGGCTCACAATCGCCCTACGGTCCAAGCCTCTAGTTTACCGTGATTGCAACCGGCGGAGAGGGAATCCCGTTCGCCACCACCTCCAGCTTGCTGGCGCCAGTCTCCATGCCGGAGGGCACGTCGAAGCTGGTCGAAACGGTCTTGCTTCCCGTCGCGACGCCCATGGTGCTGTGATCGTGGGTGCGCGTGTAGAACACATGGCCGGTCGAGTTGTTGGTGATGCGCACCAGCGGATAATTGGTGGGCTGGTTGTCCTCGTCGCCGAAGGCATTGGCCTGCGAAAGCCCGTTAAACTGCGTGCCGGAGATCGTGTAGGTTGAACCGCGGGTCACGCTCGCTGGCGAGGAGGTAACGGCAGGTGCCCAGGCGCTTTTGTAGGTGCCTGTCGATTGGAACACCCGGTCGCCTGCAATAAGCACTTCGCCGGTCGGCAGCACCAGGAGTGGCACATAAATGCCGTTGGCGCTGAAGTTTTGCCGGATCAGGTTCGTACCGTCGAACTCATAAAACTGGCCGCCGTTCGAGCCTTCGATGAGCACGTTGCCGTTTGGCAGAAGCGAAGCAAAGGTGTCTGCCGCCTGGTCGCCATTGGGAAAGTCGGGCCCCGCGGTCCATGTGTTGGTTGTCGTATCGTAGATGGAGGTATGCGCCGTCGTCTCTCCGTCCGGAATTGCGCCAGCCGCAAACACGGTACCGTCCGGCCGCAGAATTGCGGGCCCAACTTCACCCGGCGGGTCGTAGCATTTGCCCTTCGGTCCGTATGGGATGCAGCGTCCGCAGCAATTCTGCGGGCCGCGCAAATCTGCGACCGTGCTTCCAGCGCTGACCCATTTGCCCTTGTTGGGCAGATAGCGCTCCGACTGCGGATGGTCTTTTACATCGAATGTGAGAAACGATCCGTCGGGCAGCAGCGTCCAACCCTCCTCGGCATTGAAATCGTTCTTGTGATCGGCAGCGAGCTGGGACCAGGTCAGCGTCTTCGGGTCCAGCGCGAACATGGATTTCTTCACCTTTTCGCCCACGATGAAGCGGCCATCCGCCGCCACGGTTGCGGCCGAGTCGCCGATAAATGGCAGCAGGTGCTTGTCCGGCGTAATGTCCGTCCACTTGTCGCCCACCGGATCGTAGATGGCGCTCTTGTTGGTGAAGGCGAAATTGCCGTTGAGGTATTCGCCGCCTGCAAACACTACGCGCCCATCCGCCAGCACGCCGGACGCAACGTAGAGCGGCACGTAACCCTGCGGCAGTTTCGATACCTGCTTCCACGTGCCGTTCACGTAGCTGCCCTTGTTGTCCGGCGTCAGTGTCCAGATGTCATTCTCGGCAAAGCCCTGAACGAGCACCCTGCCATCGGTCAGAAGCAGTTGCGTGATTGCACCGTCCGGCGCTGGCGACTTCAGATTGACCACAGTTTCAGCGGTGGCCGGAACGGAAGCGAGCGCAAAAAGCGCGGCAGTCAGCAAGGCGCGGCGGAACATAGATATCCCCTTCGGAAAGCTGGAAAGCGGGGACGCTATCACTCCTGCGGCGTGAGGCAACCCGCAAAATGCGCGATTGTGACCCCGGCGCGCTATTCGGCTATAATGGAAGACCGGACCTTCCGCATGCGCTACTGGATTGCCATCTTGCTCTGCCTCTCGCTTGCCGCCTGTGCGGCGACGCGTCCGAAGATCGGCGCGCCAGCGTCGCCCGCGGCCGACGTTGTTGTGTTCCCGAAGCTCAGCACGAAAATTACGCCGGCGGCGGCGGCTGTCATCAACCGCATCGCCTCGGAAGCCAATTCACAGCCGGACAAAATAGTCGAAATGGTGGCGCCCCCCAGCAAACGGGCACCGGGCTACGATCCGGGCCTGGCGGCTCCGCGGGCTGTCATTGTCGAGCACGCCCTGATCGCGGCCGGGGTGCCCGCAAAACGAATAGCGCGACGAACCCTGACGGCCACGCCGGAAGGCGCCGATCCCTCCGGAAGCCAGCGCTTTGACCTTCATCTCGTCCTGAATCGGATGTCCAACGCTTCCGGCACGCGGAAGCATGCAGCCATTAACCGTGAGCATTATATACATTAGACCATCATGGGTTTCGCCGATGGTGCAGCGCCCGATGGAATACGCTATGGCGTGACGCAGGCCAGCTTCGCCGGAACATCCGCCCTTACAACAGCTTACCGAATCAGATGACAGAACAATCGCGCCCCAATTCTCTGAACAGAGCCTCCAACGACCTATTGGAAGCCACTTCCTTTTTATCGGCAGCGAACGCGGATTTTATCGAGCAACTCCATGCGCAATGGCTGGCGGACCCGGACTCGGTTGAGCCGTCCTGGCGCCAGTGGTTTGCGGAACTGGGAAACAAGAGTGCATCGCTGGCAGAAGAGCGGCGGCCGCCGTTGAGAATGCTGCGTTCGGCGCAGGAGGATGCCGAACTGCTGGGCGCGCTCACCGGGCTGTGGCCGCCGCGCAAGCGCGATACTTCGACAGCGGATGCCCGTAGCGCCGCAAAAGATTCGGTGCGCGCCATTCATATGGTGCGCGCCTACCGCGTGCTCGGACACCTCGCCGCCGATCTCGATCCGTTACACCTGAACCCGAAGCCGCATCTGGCGCAGCT
>JAICVV010000414.1 GCA_025935155.1 Alphaproteobacteria bacterium | reverse complement strand
TCAAAGGCGAGACCGCCCGCTCACGGTCGCGGCGGTCCCTTTCAGCAATCTCCTTCAATATGGCCGCTTCACCGGCGGCCTCCCCTCTGTCCTGCAGTTCCGTCCAGCGGCGGCGCGCCCGCACTTCCGGCGCGGCATCGACGAACAGCTTGGCCGTGGCGTCTGGGCAAATGACGGTGCCGACATCGCGGCCATCGATCACCGCGCCTTTGGCCCCGCCCGGCGGGTGTGCCGCAAACTCCTGCTGAAACTGTAGCAGGGCCTTTCTGACTTCCGGAAAGACTGAAACGATCGACGAGGCATGCCCGATTTCTGCAGAACGAACCCGGTCATCGTCCCGCGCGATTTCAATGGCCGCCGCGCTTACGCCGCGCGCCGCGTGTACCGCATCGGCCTCGGCGTTGGGATCGCCGCCAGCCTCCTGCACCTTCAGTGCCACCAGCCGGTAGAGCGACCCCGAATCCAGGTGCGCAAAGTGAAGGTACTCGGCGAGCCTTTTCGCGAGCGTCCCTTTGCCCGACGCCGCCGTTCCATCCACCGCGATGACGATGGAATTGCTCATTGGATATTCGCTCGCATCATCAATCGCCTCTTGCCGGAGCGGGCAAAGGAATCCCTCCCCCTCCCCCTGCGGGCTGCTGCGGCGAAACGGATGCCATGAAAGCGATTGCAGTTCAGCCATTCGGTGCGGCGGACGTCGTGTAACACCTGCTGAGGCTCAGCATGGTGATCGCCATCCACTTCGATAACCAGCCGAACTGGAAGGCAGCAGAAATCGGCGAAGTATGGGCCGAGTGGGAATTGCCGGCGGAAGCGATGGCCGTGAACTGTTTTGCGCCGAAGATGCTGCCACAACTGGTGTTCGGCGCTTGACGGCCGCGCGCGCAGTTCACACGCGCGTTGCGTCGGATTCAGGCCCTTCCCCCGAGCAATCGTCTGCTGCGCATCCGATTGCTCGCCCCCTCCCGCAAGGGGAGGGGGGGCTTTCGTGCGCGGACGCTTCCGGTAACTCGGCATTAGAGGAACTCCGCGCCGAGACTGCGCATGACATCCTCAAATTGCGGAAAACTGGTGGGGACCATCGATACATCGTCAACAGTAATGGGATTACGCGAAGCGAGGCCGGCGATGAGGAACGACATAGCGATGCGGTGGTCCATCTGCGTGGCGATGGTGGCCCCGCCTGGGACTTCGCCGGAGCGGCCATGGATGATTATACCGTCTTTCAGTTCATCCGCCTGAACGCCAGATGCGCGCAGGCCATTCACGATTGCGGTGAGGCGGTCGCTTTCCTTCACCCGCAGTTCTTCAAGCCCGCGCATTATCGTGCAGCCCTCGGCATTGGCGGCGGCAATAGCGAGAATGGGATATTCATCGATCATCGAAGGCGCTCGCTCCTGCGGCACTTCGACACCGCGAAGTTCCGAGTAACGTGCAACGAGATCGCCAATGTTTTCGCCGCCGTTTTCACGGCGGTTCGCGATGGAAATGTCTGCGCCCATCTCCAACAGTGTTTCGAACAGCCCGACGCGGCGCGGATTCAGCAGCACGCCGGGAATGGAAATCTCCGAACCGGGAACGGTTAGCCCGGCCACTAGCGGAAACGCGGCGGAGGATGGATCGCGCGGCACCGAAATTTGCGTGGGCCGCAATTCCACCTCGCCCATCGCGCCGATGCGCTCGCCACCACCCTCCAATTCCTCAACCGAAATGTCCGCACCGAAGGCGCGCAACATCCGCTCGGTATGATCCCGTGTGAGCGCCCGCTGGGTGATGCGTGTCAATCCCGGCGCGTTGAGCGCCGCCAGCAGCAGAGCCGATTTCACCTGTGCGGAAGCAACCGTCACATCATAATCGATACAGATGGGCCGAGCCGTTCCGTGCAACGTCAGCGGCATCAGCCTGCCATCCCGCGCTTCGTAGGTCGCGCCGAATTTCGTCAGCGGATCCAGCACGCGGCCCATCGGCCGCCGGCGAAGGCTCTCATCGCCGTTGAACACCACTGAAATCGGCGTTGTCGCCATGGCAC
>JAICVV010000072.1 GCA_025935155.1 Alphaproteobacteria bacterium | reverse complement strand
TACCGCTGTAGCGGCTGAGCATGGCCTTCCCGTTCGCGACGCGCGCCGGTGAAACGGTCGTATCGATATACTGCCAGACAGGCTTGATGAATTCTGGCTGCTTCCGGTTCAACTCTTCCACGCGCGGATTGCGGCGGATGCCCGCCATCGAGGCATCGTAGGTTTCCGGACGAATGCCGGCAGCGATCGCCTCTGTCCGGAAATCACGAATGAAGGCGTAGAACCTGGCATCTGCCGGAGACACGGCCGGAGCGGGCGCAGGTGCCGCGGCTGGAGCAGCTGGCGGAGGCATTTCACGCGGGGGCGGCGTGCAGGCGATAACGGAGAGGGCCAATGCCGCTGCCAGCCCCCAACCCGCCCGATTCGATCCAGCCAGAAGACCCGATGCCCTCATGGAAAATCCCAGTGAGTCAGTGGCTTCACGGTGTACACCCTTCGCATAATTCCGGACATTGACAGCGTAGAGCGTGCCGAATAGGTTCCGCGCCTCTTTTTCAGGGCCGCTTGCGGCCCTCTTTTGTTGAAGGCGTGCCATGAAAGTCCGCAATTCCCTGCGCTCGCTCAAGAAGCGCGACAAAGACTGCCGTATCATCCGGCGCAAGGGGCGCACCTACGTCATCAACAAGAAGAATCCCCGCTTCAAGGCACGCCAGGGCTGACACTTTGGCCTATGCTGGCCCGTGATCACGCTGACCCCAACCTGATCCTCAAATTATCCAGCGCTGCGATCAGATCGTGACGGCGCTGAAGCGGCTGGTGCCTGAGGCGTCGTCTCGGAATCTGCGGGCCTTGCCGCCTACGGCGGCAAGGCACCGGCTGCCTGTCGCCAGCTGCCGCTTGTTTCCGCACCCTACAATCGCGTTCAATTGATGGCTGTGGGCGAGCCAGTGGCTTAGGATTGGCCCATGCGAATTGCCGCCCTGTTCCTTTCCGCCCTTCTTGCGGCTGGTGCGGCGGCCGCCGCGCCGAAACACGCGAGCAAGGCCTCGCCCAGTGAGGTCGATGCGTTGTTCGCAGCACTTGGCAAAGCTCAATCGGAAGATGAGGCGAAGCCGATTGAAGAAAAGATCCTGACGACTTTTCTGCGTTCCGGCAGTCCAACCGTCGATCTCCTGATGACTCGGGCGGCCGCTTCGCTCCATGCCGGTGACATTGCAACCGGGCGAAAACTGGTTGCTGCCGTGACCAATGTTGCACCCGACTACGCGGAAGGCTGGCACCAACGGGCGGAGATGCTGGCTGAAGCCGGCGACGATCAGGGCGCCATGTTCTGTCTGCAAAAGACCGTCACGCTCAATCCGCGCCATTTCGAGGCGCTGGCCGAACTGGCGGGCAAAGTTGAAGAGTACGGCGACAAGGCCGCCGCACTGCGTCTTTATCGCAAGGCGCTGGCGCTCGATCCTCAGATGGAAGGGATCGCCCGCACCGTTCGCGCACTGGAACACGAAGTGGAAGGCGAAAGCCTGTAAACTTATCGTCCGCCGACGAAAGCGACACGCAGCAGGTTGGTTGAACCAGACGTGCCCAGCGGCACGCCTGCCGTAATCACGATCCGCTCGCCGGTTCTGGCGAAGCCTTCGTGCACGGCCATTTCCGTGGCACGATGCACCACATCGTCGAGATCGTGCGCGTCCTCCGTCAGCACGCAATGCAGGCCCCACGCGATAGAGAGGCGCCTTGCTGTTTCTACCAGCGGCGTCAAGGCAATGATCGGCGCTTCCGGCCGTTCGCGCGCCGCGCGCAACCCCGTAGAACCGGTTTTCGTCCATGTCACGATGGCGCGGGCATGAATGGTATGCGTCACCTCGTGTACGGCCGCCATGATGGCATCGGCCGTGGTTTCTTCCGGCGGCAACCGCGTGGCGTCGATCAGCGATTGGTAAAGTGGATCGTTTTCGGCAGCAGTGGCAATCTTGTCCATCATGGCCACCGCTTCGACAGGGTGTTTGCCCGTGGCGGTTTCCGCCGACAGCATCACGGCGTCCGCGCCGTCGAACACCGCAGCGGCCACATCGGAAACTTCGGCGCGGGTGGGGCCGGGCGCCTCGATCATGGATTCCAGCATCTGCGTCGCCACGATCACCGGTTTGCCCACGCGCCGTGCGGCGCGGGTGATTTCCTTCTGCCGGCCGGGCACGGTTTCGATGGGCAGTTCCACGCCAAGATCGCCACGCGCCACCATCAGCGCATCGGAAAGGTCGAGAATTTCCGCCAGCGATTCGAGCGCCTTTGGCTTTTCGATTTTCGCGAGAATAGCAGCGCGTCCAGCCACCAGTTTGCGCAACTCCGCCACATCGTCTGGCCGCTGCACGAAGGAGAGCGCGATCCAGTCCACGCCAAGGTCGATTGCGGCGTGCAAATCGCGCCGGTCCTTGTCCGTCATGGAAGAAACCGGCAGCAAGGTGTCCGGCAGGTTCACACCTTTGCGATCCTTGATCGTGCCGCCAAGTTCCACAATAGCTTCGGCGGAATCGGGTTTGGATGCCCAGGTGCGCAGCCGTATGCGCCCATCGTCGATCAAGAGGCAGTGCCGCTGCTTCAGCGCCGCGAAAACTTCGCCATGTGGAATCGGCAGCACCGCCGGATCGTCTGACGCATCCTCGCGCACCAGCCTGATGCGGTCACCTTCCTTCAGGTCGGTCGCGCCGCCCGGCAGCTTGCCGAGCCGGATCTTCGGCCCCTGCAAGTCCACGAGAATCCCGATCGGCCGCCCGACATCCGCCTCCAGCCGCCGCACGCGCGCCTGAACCTCTCTCAGCGAGTCGGGCGTGTTGTGGCTCATATTGATGCGGAACACGTCCGTCCCCGCTTCGAACAGCGCCCTCATCTGCTCGGGTGAGCACGATGCGGGCCCCAGCGTCGCCACAATTTTGGTTTTGCGTCCGCGCCGCATCATTGTGTGCAAACCGCTCAGTCTCTGCTGAGGTTCCGCAACGCGCGGCCTCTTGCGATCCGAATCAGAGAAGAGAATATCATCTGAAACGAACTTGTCCGGAACATGACAATGGATGACAGCACACGAGAGCAGATCGAAGCAGCCGTCTTTCGCTGGCTCGTATCGCACCTGCGCGAGCGCACGGGTGCCCAGAACATCGATATGATGATCGCTGCGGGCTTCTGTCGCAACTGTCTGGGTGACTGGTTCCGGGAAGCTGCGGCGGAGCGCGGCGTGACGTTGAACAAAGAGGATGCTCGGGCAGAAATCTATGGAATGCCGCAGGACGAATGGAAGCGGCGCTACCAGAAAGAAGTCACACCGGAGCAGCAGGCGGCGTTCACAATCGCTTCCGGCAGCGAAGCCGCAGGCCGAAAGAAATAACGCGTATAAAACGATTCACAGCTAACTCTCGCCTGGCGCGTTGCGCCCGCGCATTCCGCCCCTATTCTCAGGTGCTTCAAACGGGAGATCGGTAATGTCGGCCGCTGGCGCAGTGGAAACAGTGAAAACGAGGAATGGCGCTTCGCCTGCCGCATTCGCGGTCGATCAGCTGCGCAGTCTTATCGAACGGGTCGAGCGTCTTGAGGAAGAAAAGGCAGCGCTTACCGCCGATCTGCGCGAGGTCTATTCCGAGGCAAAAGGGCAGGGATTCGATACGAAGATCATGCGTCAGGTTGTGCGCCTGAGGAAGCTCGACCGTGCAGACTTTCAGGAGCGCGAGGCTGTCCTCGACCTTTACATGAGTGCGCTGGGAATGCGTTAGCCGGTCGCCTGAAGCGGCGGTTCGCCTTGCTCATCGGCCATATGCTGCTCCAGTCCCAAATCCTTGAGTTTGCGGTAAAGCGTCGAGCGACCGATACCGAGGCGGCGCGCCACTTCCGACATGTGCCCTTTGTAGCGTGAGATCGCCATGCGGATCATCTCCGTCTCGATCTCTTCCAGCTTGCGCATATGACCCGCGATGTCCGTTCCGGACATGCTGTAGGGCGAGCTGGCCGGAGGGGAATTGGCCGTGACCGATGCAGGCGCCGGCGCAACAGATGCTGTTCGCGATTCGGCGGCGAATGGGCGGCGGATAACGGCTTCGCGGCCCATGGCCGCCGCAATCTGCGGAAAGTCGCAGAGGTCCAGCATATCGGCGTCGCACAGCACGACAGCGCGGAAAACAGTATTCTCCAGCTGGCGCACATTACCGGGCCAGGAGAATTCCGCGATGAGATCGGAGGCTTCGGGCGTCAGCCCAAGAACGCTCTTGTTCTCTTCAGCGGCAAAGCGCGCGATAAAGTGCCGCGCCAGCACGGGAACATCTTCGCGCCGCTGGCGCAGCGGCGGCACGCAAATCGGAAAGACATTCAGCCGGTAGTAAAGATCCTCCCGGAACTGTCCTTCGCGCGTGAGTTCCGAGAGATCGCGGTTGGTGGCGGAGATGATCCGCACATCCACTTTCACCGGCCGCCTGGCGCCGACTGGATCGATCTCGCCTTCCTGTAGCGCGCGCAGCAGTTTCACCTGCATGTCGAGGCGCAGTTCGCCGATTTCGTCGAGGAAGAGCGTGCCCCCATTCGCTTCCTGGAACTTGCCGAGGTGCTTTTCGGTGGCGCCGGTAAACGAACCTTTCTCGTGTCCGAACAGGATGGATTCGATGAGGTTCTCAGGGATGGCACCGCAATTCACCGTGACGAACGGTTTTCCCGCACGTTCCGACGAGCCCTGGATCGCGCGCGCCACCAATTCCTTGCCGACGCCCGATTCCCCTTCGATCAGAATCGGGATGTTCGATTGTGCCGCGCGCTGTCCAAGCCGGATCACCTGGCGCATCTCGGAGCTTTTGGCGATCAGCTCTTCGAAATCGAGGCGATTTTCCGTCTTCTTCTTCAGCCGCGTCACTTCGCCGGACAGGGTGCCGATCTTGAGCGCGTTGCGAATGGAAACCGTGATACGCTCCGGGCTTGCCGGCTTGACGAGAAAATCGTTCGCGCCGGCCCGCATCGCCTCAACGGCGGACTCGATCCCGCCTTTCGCCGTCAACACAATAACCGGCAGGTCCGGATAATGGGTACGCGCTCTGGAAAGAACCGTGAGGCCGTCCACATCTGGCATCATGAGGTCGAGAAGCACGAGCGCGATCTGATCGCCGCGCGGGCCTTCCAGCAGATCGAGCGCAGGCTGTCCGCCGGGTGCGGTGACCACCGGCATGCCGGCGCGCGCGATCGCGGTTTCCAGCAAACGCCGCTGCACGGGATCGTCATCGACAATAAGGATATGCCGGGCCATTGGCCGCCTTTCCGTTCGCGCGAAAGATCGGCCAAGAAAGGTAAAGTTCACGTTTATGGTCCCGCTTTGCGACAGGTGTTGCGAACGCTCATAAACAGAAACCAAGCAAATTACAGCAAATCCTGCTGGTACTGGTGAATGAATCGTAAAGTGTCTGGACGCGCCACACGGCAGCAGAAAGGTCGCAAATCTAGGGTGCGTGCCCCAGAAGGCCACTGTCGCGATACCAAGGTCTGAATAAACGAAGCCCGGCCAAGTTCAGTGCAATGTATGCCGCTAAAGCAACCGGCACGAGTGCCGCTCCCGGAAAATGCAGAGTTGCAAAGCCGATTTGCAGGAACAGCAGCCAGAAGGCGAGTTGCGCCAGCCGCTTGCCACTACCGTCCAGATTTGTTTGTGCGATCAACGCGACAGCCGCCAGGGCCAGTGGCAGAGTATCGTATCCCATTAGATAGGGCGTCGCAGCGATTGAGCACGCGAAAAATAATGCCTGCAACTTCACAGGCTCGGCAGCTGGATGCTTACGGAAAGCCCAGAACACGGTTGCGGCTGCGCATGCGGAAACCACGCCTTGCAGCCCCATGGATAGCTCATAGCCTAGCCCGGCCAGATGAGCATTCATGAAAACGGTAGGCATCAGATGCGTCGCGAAAATGCTCGTATCGCGAAGCACCGCATTCTGTGCAGGCACACCCACATGCCAGTACACAGACCAGATGTTTGGCCCATAAAGGGCGGCCGTTGCTGCCACCATAAGCGCGGCTGTCGCGCTGGCGACAATCAGCACACGCCACCGTCCTGAAGCAACCAGCATGACAGGCAGAAGCAGGGCGATCTGCGGTTTGAGAGTGAGCAGACCAACGAGAATTCCCGCGAGAACTGGCCGGCGGTCTAAGCATCCAAAGATGGCCAGCAGTGCAGCCGTCGTCAGGAATGTGCTCTGGCCAGACATCAGGCAAAACAGGGCCGCCGGCGAAACAAACACGATCAGCGGTAACCGGCTGTCACCAAGTTGCTTGCGGGCAGCAAAATAGAAAGCGGCAGTGCCCATTACGCTCCAGCACAGCAGCGCTGGTACGTATTTCAGGTATCCAAACGGAGCTGCCAGTAACAGCAGCGACGGCGGATAAGACCAGTTCTGTGTGGGATAGCCGTGCCCAACCAATGCGGCAAGGGCGTGATTATAGAGCGCCGGATCGTAGAACTGCGCGGGATTTGCGCCAAGCGCCGCGCGGCCATACATCCAGAAATTCAGGAAGTCACGACCTACCACCAAGGTTGTAGCATCGTGCGGAAACGCAGCTGCCCAACCGGTCTTCCAATACGTACCAAGTGCCATCGCGACAAACGCGATGGCCCCGAAAATGAGGACCGCCTGAAGGTCGCGCTGCCTTTTCAAGTCGGGTGATGGGCCGTACATCACAGCAGCATCACATTCCCTTAGTTGCAATTTTGTTACTGTGCGAAGCATGATATCCGTATACCAGCACGTTATGGCGGAGCAGAAATCCTTCGATTATTGGGCCTATTTCCTGGCGGAGACGGAGCGTGCCGATGCGCCGCTCTACACGCAGATTGTGAAGGGCATCTCCGGCGATGCGGGCCTGAAGGAACTTGCGGCGCGCGTTCAGAACGGCCAGCCTGCGGCCAATATCCTCCTTGCCTCTGTGCATTACCTGCTGCTGCGCGGCGCAGAGCATCCGCTGCGCCGCTTCTATCCCAACCTGAACGGCGGCGAACGCATCGAGGGCGAAGACCCATTTCCGCTGTTCAAGACCTTTGTCGAGGCGCACCGCTCGGAACTTCTGCCGCTCATCGAAACCGGCGTCACCAATACGAATGAGGTGGCGCGATGCTCGGCACTCCATCCGGGATTTCGTGCCGTCGCCAAAGAATCCGGCGAGCCGCTGCACCTGATCGAGGTCGGCCCCAGCGCCGGTCTAAACCTGCTGTGGGACAAATACCGGGTGCATTACCGTCGCGACGATGCGGTCATCTCAGTTGGGCCGGATGACGCCGCGCTGGCTCTCGACTGCGAGTTACGGGGCGACAAAACTCCCCCAGCCGGGCCTTCGCCAAAAATCGCCAGCCGTGTGGGCCTCGAACGCAATCCGGTCGATCTCTCCAATCCGGAGCAACGAACGTGGCTGAAGGCGCTGGTGTGGCCGGATCATCTGGCGCGGTTTGCGCGGCTGGAGAGGGCGATTGAAATCTTCCGCGCCGACCCCGCCGAAATCTGGGCTGGCGATGCGCTTGCGCTGCTGCCGGATGCGATCGCCCGAGTACCGGAAAACCAGCCCGTCTGCGTCTATCACACCTATGTGGTGTACCAGTTCAGCGAAGCGATGCGTGAAGCGCTGGACAACATTCTCATCGTGGCGAGCCTGCGGCGGCCGATCTGGCGGCTGAGCTGCGAAGGCAGCCTCACTATCATCGGTGAGGCGCCGATGCGCCTGCGCCGTTACGCAGATGGGCGGAAGGAAAGCCGCGTACTGGCCGCCTGCCAGTCTCATGGCGCCTGGCTGGAGTGGCGCGACTGAATCGGCCGTTGCCCCTCCGTTTCGCTTTGCTATAGTCCCGGCCGCTTTGCAGTCAGTGGGGACCGAGATGGCCGATTACACCGAGCAGAACGAAAGCTCGGAGTTCATGAAAGATCATGTCAGAACCTGGCACGGGTTCCTCAAGCTCATCAAATGGCTGGTCATCGGCTCGATTATCCTGCTGATCGTCCTTCTCATCTGGCGCACGCATAACGGCTAGCCTGCACCCTCATGAAACTCGCTGTCCTCAAAGAGCGCCGTCCAGGCGAGGCGCGAGTTGCGGCCACACCGGAGACGGTGAAGAAGCTGAAGGGGCTGGGGCTTGAGATAACTGTTGAAACGGGTGCTGGTGCGGGCGCCCGTTTTTCAGACAGCGACTACGAAACAGCCGGCGCAGTGATAGCACCAGATGCGGCTTCTGCGCTGCGCGATGCGGATATTGTGTTCAAGGTCCGCGGACCGGAGCCTGACGAAATCGGCGGCATGAAAAAAGGTGCCGTGTCTGTTTCGTTGCTGGCGCCGTATTCCGAGCGGTCCATCATCGAACAGCTGGCGGCGCATGGCGCGACCGCTTTTGCCGTGGAATTCATTCCGCGCATCTCCCGCGCGCAATCGATGGACGTGCTGTCGTCACAGGCCAACCTCGCCGGATAC
>JAICVV010000371.1 GCA_025935155.1 Alphaproteobacteria bacterium | reverse complement strand
TGGACGCGGTGGTGCAGCGCGCGCGCGAAGCCGATGTGCAGGTCTCGGTCACCATTGGCACAACTCTGGCGAAGTTTCCCAATGTGCTGGCCATTGCGGAGCAATTCGACGACATCTATTGCTCGGTTGGCGTTCATCCGCATGAAGCAAAGGTCGAGCCGCTTGCCGATCCCGCGCCACTGATCGAACGGGCGCGCAATCGCAAAGTGGTTGGAATCGGTGAAACCGGCCTCGATTATTATTATGGCCATAGCCCACGCGACATGCAGATTGGAAATTTTCGCGCCCACATCGCAGCCGCCCGCGAATTGAAACTGCCGCTGGTCGTTCACACGCGCGATGCAGAAGATGACACCATCGGTATTCTGGAAGACGAAATGGGGCAGGGCGCCTTCACGGGCTTAATCCACTGCTTCACCGGCACGCAACGCCTTGCTGACGCGGCGCTCGCGCTGGACTTCTGCATCTCGGCGTCCGGCATCGCGACGTTCAGGAAATCCGAAGAACTCCGCGCGGTGCTGAAGACCGTGCCGCTGGATCGCCTGCTGGTCGAAACAGACGCACCGTTCCTCGCCCCCCAGCCGTTTCGCGGCAAGCGCAACGAACCGGCCTTCGTGCGACACACAGCAACCATGCTGGCAGACCTGAAGGGAGTGAGCTTCCCGGAGCTCGCCGCCGCGACCACGGACAATTTCTTCCGCCTCTTCACACGGGCGGAACGTCCGTGAGCGAAACTCTCGAAGTCACCATCCTCGGTTGCGGTTCCTCGACCGGCGTGCCGCGCATCGGCGGCACGGACGGCGCGGGCGATTGGGGCGCCTGCGATCCCGCCAATCCGAAGAACCGCCGCCGCCGCTGCTCCGTTCTCGTGCGCCGCCGTCATGAAAGCAGCGTCACAACGGTGCTCGTCGATACCTCGCCGGACATGCGCGAGCAGCTGCTGGATGCGCATTGCGCGCATCTCGATGGCGTGCTCATTACCCACGACCATGCCGACCAGACGCACGGCTTCGACGATTTGCGCGCGGTTACCTTCCGCATGCGCCGGTTGGTGGATGTATATTCCGATCGCGCCACGCTCTGCGAGCTGAAACAGAAGTTCGGCTATACCTTTGAAACGCCGCCTGGCAGAGGCTATCCGCCGATTGTGAAAGCGCATGAAATCGACGCCGGCCACTCTTTTGAAATCGCGGGCGAGGGTGGCGCCATTCCGGTGCTGCCCTTCCCACAACAGCACGGCCGCATCGAATCGCTCGGCTTCCGCTTCGGGCGGCTCGCCTATTCGCCGGATGTAAGCGGCCTGACGGATGAAGCCTTTGCGATGCTGGAAGGCATCGATTGCTGGATCGTCGATGCGCTGCGCTACACACCGCATCCCACCCACGCCAATGTCGAAACGGCGCTTGAATGGATCGCGCGGGTGAAGCCGCGCCGCGCCATTCTCACCAACTTGCATATGGACCTGGACTATAACGCGCTCAGGCAACAATTGCCCGCCGGTGTCGAGCCAGCCTACGATGGCATGATCGTTCCGGTCTGACGACAAATCATGACTCGCATATCGACGCTGCTGACGGCCACTGCTGCAATCCTTATGGCCCATTCAGCGTTCGCCGGCGATGCGCTCAGGCAGCAGGTCGATGGCTGGCGCGGCTCGCACGAAACCCAAATCCTTACCGCCTTCGACCGGTTGCTGCGGTTTCCCAGCGTTGCGGCCGATCCGGACGGAACCGCCGCGGCCGCCGCTTACCTCAAGCAGCAACTGGAGAATCGTGGATTTCAGACGGAGTTGCTCACGGTTCCCGGTGCGCCGCCGGTTGTGTTCGGATCGCTAACCGCGCCTGCCGCGAAGCGCACCGTCGTCTTCTACGCCCATTATGACGGTCAGCCGGTGACGCCGTCGCAATGGGCGTCGCCGCCCTTCGAACCCACGATGCGAAGCGGACGGCTTGGTAGCGGCGAGCACGCCGTCGACTGGAAGAATGCCAAACCGCCTTACGATCCCGAATGGCGCCTCTATGCGCGCTGTGCCGGCGACGACAAGATTTCGGAACTGACATTCCTCGCCGCCTTCGATGCGCTGAAGGCAATCGGCAAAAAACCCTCGGTGAATATCAAGGTGGTGTGGGAAGGCGAGGAGGAGGCGGGCTCTCCGCACCTGCAGAACATCCTGCGTGCCAATGCGGGCAAGCTGACCTCCGATCTGTGGCTGATTGGCGATGGACCCGTTCATCAGTCGCGGCGGCCGCTGCTTTACTTTGGCGCGCGCGGCACCGTCGGCTTCGACGCCACAATCTACGGACCCATCAAGGCGCTGCATGACGGGCATTATGGGAATTGGGTAGCGAACCCCGCGGCAACGGCCGCGCATCTCATCGCCGAGTTGCGGACGCCGGACGGGCACATTCTCATTCCTGGCTTC
>JAICVV010000178.1 GCA_025935155.1 Alphaproteobacteria bacterium | reverse complement strand
GGCCGCAAGTCTGTTCTTCGGGTTGTTCACCCACGCGAACGGATACAGCATCTGGAAGAAGTAAACGAAAGCCGGAATGAAAAAATGTTCCGCAGGCGTTACGCACGACAGCTTCGCCATAAGGGAGGTGAGGACAAGCTTCTGCGCTTCGGCGCGGGCGGCAAGCGAGCGCAGCGTATCCGGCGCATGCGCGATATCGGCATCCGTGAACCAGAAATAGTCGGGAGCGTTCGTTCCTGCGCGGGACACACCGAGCGACATTGCCCACACTTTCCCGGTCCACCCGAGCGGACGGGTTGCTCCCGATATAACGCTCAGCTTGCCGCCGGAATCGAGAGCGCCTGCGATTTCGCCCGTGCCGTCGTCACTTTGGTCATCAACAAGAACGATACGGAAGGTGCCGGGATAGTCTTGCGCCAGCAGGCTTCCGGCGGAACGCGCGATGACATCGGCTTCGTTGCGCGCAGGCACTACCGCGGTGACCGAGGGCCACTGCAGCGGTTCGGAAATCTGCTCCGCGGCGTCACGTTCGCGCGCAAGCCAGAACATGCCGCGGCCAAGCAGAAGATGGAGCCATATTGCCAGCGGCAGAAATGCGGCAACGGTCAGCGCGCTCATTGCAGATAGCCGGAGACTTTGAACCAGTTCACCGCATCGGCAATCGCCAATCGCCACGGCCGCGTGCTGTACCCCAGTTCCTGCTTCGCCTTGGCGGATGAAAAGAACATCCTGTGCTGCGCCATCTTCAGCGCGTCCACCGTCAGCATCGGTTCCTTGCGTGTAACGCGCGCCGCCATCTCCGCAATATGCGCGAGCGGATAGAGCGGTGCGCGCGGCAAGCTTATGCGTGGCGGTTTGCGGCCTGCCAGCCGCGCGATTTCCGTGAGCATCTCCTTTAGCATCACATTGTGGCCGCCGAGGATGTAGTTTTCCCCGATGCGGCCCTTTGTGAGCGCCAGCATGTGGCCATCGGCAACGTCATCGGCATGCACCAGATTGAGACCCGTTTCCACGTAGGCGGGCATGCGCCCCTTCGCGGCTTCAACAATGATGCGGCCGGTTGGTGTGGGCCGAATATCCCGCGGACCGATGGGCGTTGAGGGGCTGACGATCACGGAGCGCAGTCCTTGACCGATCATCTCCTCCACCACGCGCTCCGCCGCCACCTTGCTTTTTTTGTAGGCGCCAATCGCAGTCTGCGTATCGGCGCGATCGCGTTCGTCTGCATCGCTGCCATCGCGACGCGGCTTCAGCGCTGCAACAGAGCTGGTGTAAACGATACGCTCCACACCGGCTTCATGCGCCGCCTCCATCACCAGCCGTGTGCCATCGCGATTGTTGCGAATGATTTCGTCGGGATCGCGCGCCCACAGCCGGTAATCCGCCGCGACGTGGACGAGATACCGAACGTCCCGCAACGCAGCTGACATCGCCGGCCGGTCGCGAACGTCGCCGACCGCAATCTCGCAATCGAGCCCATTGAGATTGGCCCGCGGACTGTTCGGTCGTACCAGCGCACGCGCGGCAAACCCGCGCTCGATCGTCTTGCGCAGGACGGCGGAGCCCAGAAATCCCGAAGCTCCGGTGACGAGTATCCGATCTTTCACGATAAACTCTGCCAATTGGAGTTTCGCGGAAGAAGCGCACTCACGCGTGGGCTGGATTTCGAAGAAACCGGCGCGCGAGGCGCACCATGCGGGGCACGAAGGTCGGCCGCAGCAGGCGCATATCGTAAATGCCGAGCCGCCGCTCGTTCTCGGCAAGGCAGGTGTCCATCAGCTCCGCGATAGAAATATCGACGCCCAACTCCTTCGCGCCGTTGATGGTGAAATTGTTGTCCTGCGGCCCGCCTCCGACATCTCTCGCTATGCCGATGCGCTCCCAGATCAGAAAGGCCCACACGGCAGCGATTTTCAGCGCAAACCACGGCCGCCGCCAAAACGGCATGTTGCGGCGGTGCCAAGCCACCCAGTTCACAAAGAACAGGATGTGGCGCCCTTCCTCGCGCATGACCGGCTCGAAGGTTTCGACCAGTTCATCCGGGAAAAACCCCGAACGGCGTGCTGTTTCAAACAGGCCAAAGGCAAAGAAGCTGTCGATACATTCGCTATAGCCGGTGACCATGAAGGCCCATTCCGGATCGCGCGGTTTCGCATAGTGCGGCTCGGGCGCCAGCCGTATTCCATACGCCTGCACCATGTTGTGCAGCACGTGTTTGTGGCGGCGCTCTTCAAACGCGTTGAGCGCAACCGCCTGGCTGAGCAGGGGATCGGAAACCGTGTCGCCATAGGTGGCGACGCGCAGACCCGCCTTGCCTTCCGTCTGCACCGCGATATCCCAGATGGGCAGCGACGTGAGGCGCTCTCGCGCGGTGGGCTCAAGCTTCGGCCAGTCGATCACCGCTGGACGATAGGGATCGAACGTCGAGAGCAGTGTCCGGCAGAACAGTTTCTTGTGATCGTCGCTGCCCAGCCGGATTGAGCCCCCCGCTGACGAAACCATTTCTTCGGGGAGATCGGGAAAGGTGAGCGGCTGTAGCGTCATGATGTCAGGCGGCATGCCGCCGTTCCCGGAGGAAATGGAAGAACTCCACGCCTTCGCGCAGGCGCCGCTTCATCATGTCCGTCGAGCGCACCATCTCGCCTACGATGGCCGCAATCTTGCCGGGGCGGAAATAGAACTCGCGGTAGAAAGTCTCCAGCGAATCGAAAATCTGCTTGTGAGAAAGGTGCGGGTAGTGCAGCGGCGCGATCTGAATGCCGTGCTCATCCACGAGTTCCGCGTTCGCTGCATCCAGCCAGCCGTTCTGCACTGCCTGATTGTAGAGGAAGGTGCCTGGATAGGGCGCTGCCAGCGACACCTGAATGGTGTGCGGGTTGATGCGCTTGGCGAATTCCACCGTTTCGCGAATGGTGTCCGCGTTTTCGCCCGGCAGCCCCAGAATGAAGGTGCCGTGAATGGTGATGCCGAGATCGTGGCAATCTTTGGTGAAGCGCTCGGCGACGTCGATGCGCATGCCCTTCTTGATGTTGTGCAGAATCTGCTGATTGCCGGATTCATAACCAACGAGCAGGAGCCGCAAGCCGTTGTCGTGCAGGACTTCCAGTGTTTTGCGCGGCACATTCGCCTTGGCGTTGCACGACCAGCTGACGCCCAGCTTGCCAAGCTCTTTCGCGATAGCTTCGGCACGCGGGAGATCGTCGGTGAACGTGTCGTCGTCGAAGAAAAATTCCTTCACCTGCGGGAACGCGCTTTTGGCATAGCGAATTTCGTCAATCACGTGGCCCACGCTGCGCGTGCGGTAGCGGTGCCCACCGACCGTCTGCGGCCAGAGGCAGAAGGTGCAGCGCGATTTGCAGCCGCGGCCGGTGTAGAGTGAAATGTACGGGTGCTTCAGATAGCCGATGAAGTAGTTCTCGATGGTGAGATCGCGCTTGTAGACCGGCGTCACGAACGGCAGCGTGTCCATGTTCTCGACCATCGGGCGATCGAGGTTGTGCTGGATTGCACCGCGCTTGTCGCGATGGGAAATCCCCGCGATGTCTTTCAGCGGAATGCCGTCCGCCACATCCTTGATCGTGAAATCGAATTCGTTGCGCGCGACGTAATCCACCACCGGCGCTTCGCGCAGAGAGCCTTCGGCGTTTACCGCCACCTTGGCGCCGATCAGGCCCGCCAACAGATTCGGGTTCGCTTCCTTCAGCGCGGCAATTGTTGCCACGTCAGACTTGAACGACGGCACAGAGGTGTGCGCCACCACATGATCGAAGTCCTTCGCCTGCGCGACAATTTCGGGGAGGCCGATGTTGTGCGGCGGTGCGTCGATCAATTTCGAGTTCTCGACCAGCGCCGCCGGCTGGGCGAGCCAGGTGGGAAACCAGAACGATTTGATCTCCCGCTTGGCCTGATAACGCGAGCCGGCGCCGCCATCGAAGCCGTCGAAAGAAGGGGCCTGGAGAAACAGTGTGCGCATCTAACCACTCACCTGTGAAATCGCCCCATCTTTGCCAACGCGAAGCCGGTCGCCTCGCCAGCTGACATTCATGCCGGCCAGAGATGCCAGAAAGGCTGCAAAGGATAAAATGTCCCGAAGCGGCAAAAGCCACAGCGGCCCTGCGCTGACTCCCGCTATATCGTCGATTCCCATCTTCAGGAACAGGCGGGCAAGCACGATAGTTGCCAGCGCCATCATGGCGGCTGGAGAAAAGTCCAGCGCTGCCGTCCCCAACAGAGCCAGCGGCAGCGCATGGCTTGTCAAACTCCCCCAATGGCCAGCTGCATTAACGGACCGCACGGTGCGCGCCCAGCGGAACTCGTGACGCCACAGATCGGTCCAGCTGGCGTCCGCGCAATCGTGGCGTACCAGAATTGAGGGATAAACGATGGAATACCCCGAGGCGCGCACACGGCGGCCGATTTCATAATCATCCGCGAGGCAATTGCGCAGGGCGCCAAAACCACCGATTTCCTCAAGGACTGCGCGGTGGAAAGCCATCGTCGCGCCGAAGAAGGGCCGCGCAAGGTTCGAGCTGGTCCCGAACACGGCATTGGGCAGGAAATGATAGCTGATCCCCATGGCCGAAAGCCGCGACCAGATATTCCGCCCCTCTCCTGTGTAGAAGCAGGTGGCCGCTCCCGCATCGCTCTCATTCAGCGAACCAGCGACGGCCGCCAGCCAGCTCCGCGGTACCGCAATGTCGGCATCTGCAACCACGAGCAGATCGTGTTTCACGGCTGACATCATATTCATGAGGTTGGAAACCTTGCGGTTCGCCCCATGCAGCCGTGCATCGGTCACCAAAGAGATATCCCGGTCAGGGTAGCGGCGTCGCAACCGTTCGACGGCGAGACGGGCCGGATCGCCCATGTTCTGCAGCCCGCAGACCAGCTGGACCGGCCCCCCATAATCCTGCTCCAGCGCGCTCGCCAACGCCTCCTCCAGGCCCGGATGAAGGCCGTGCAGGGGCTTGAGAATGGTAATGGCCGGCTCGCCGCTACATCCAACAGACCGTTCCCGGTGGAATTTGTGGCGGACAAGCAGCGCGCCGATGGCAGTGCAAGCCGCCCCCAGCAGCGCAAGCGCCAGCGCAATCCATCCAATATAAAAGAGGGCCAAGGCTCGTCTCCGGCACGTGGCT
>JAICVV010000126.1 GCA_025935155.1 Alphaproteobacteria bacterium | reverse complement strand
GAGCGAAACGACAAGCACGAAAAAGCCATTGAGGCTTCCGAAACCGGCGACTGGCGGGAAATTCCCGGCATTACCGGCTGGTACGCGCATTTGGCCGACTGGATCACCCACAATCCCGGCAAGATGATGGGCATTGCAGCGGCAGCCGTGGTTGTGGTGCTCGCGCTATTCATTACGCACAACCACGGTACAGAATTTTTCGTGCAGACTGACCCTACGGAAGCGACCGTTCTCGTGTCCGCGCGCGGCAATCTCGCGGCGAGCGAGAAGCGCGATCTGGTCATGAGCGTCGAAAAACGGATCGAGAGCGTGAAGGGCGTCGATTACATTTATGCGAACGCCGGAGGCAATCCGTCGAGCCAGAACATTCCCGTCGACAATATCGGGCGCATTACCGTGGTGCTGAAGCCCTACAAGGAGCGGGCGCGCGGCGAGACCATCCTCGAAGAAATCCGCAAGCGCACGGCCGATATGGCCGGTATCAAGGTGGAAGTGCGCAAGCCAGAAGGCGGCCCATCCTCCGGCAAGGACGTGATGATCGACGTGAATTCCGACGATTATCTGTCCCTGCTGCAAACGACAGCGAAGCTTCGCAAGCATCTGGATGGCATATCGACGCTACGCGACATCGAGGACACGCGCCCACTGCCCGGCATCGAATGGGATCTGGACGTCAAGCGCGACGTGGCCCAGCGCTTCGGCGTGAGCACGCAGGCCATCGGCGCCGCGGTCCAGCTGGTAACGGACGGCATTTTCGTCGGCCGTTACCGGCCAGCCGATTCAACCCGGCTGGTCGACATTCGCGTCCGCTATCCGAGCCAGGATCGCGGCATTCACGCGCTGGATCAGGTTCGCGTGGCGACGACGGACGGCATGGTGCCGATCAGCACCTTTGTGCAGGTGCGCGCAGCCCCTCAGGTGAATACCATCGAACGCGTGAACGCGCATCGCACCTATCATGTGCGCGCCAATGTGAAGCCCGGTGTCAACGTCAACGCCGAAGTGCAGAAGATCAAAAACTGGCTGAGTACCCAAACCTTCCCGCGCGCCGTGCACGTCAAATTCCGCGGCGCGGATGAGGATCAGCAGGAGGCCGGGCAGTTCCTGATCCTTGCGGCGTTCATGGCGCTGTTCATCATCGCGGTGGTGCTGCTCGCGATGTTCAACAGCTTCTATCACGCCAGCCTGATACTGCTCGCCGTCATTCTCGCGATGATCGGCTCGCTTCTCGGCATGGTCGTGATGGGGCAGGCCTTCTCCATTATCATGACAGGCACGGGCCTGCTGGCGCTCGCCGGCATCGTGGTGAACCACAACATCGTGCTGATCGACACGTATCACAAGCTGCTCGAATCGGGCATGAACCCGATCGAGGCGGTGATCCGCTCCAGCGCCCAGCGCCTGCGGCCGGTGTTCCTCACCACGATCACCGCAATCTTCGGCCTGCTGCCGATGATGGCTGCGGTGGAGATCGACTTCGCGGCGCGCACCATCACCATCGGCGATCCCTTCGCGATGATGTGGATTCAGCTTTCCACCGCGGTCGTATTCGGCCTCGCCTTCTCGAAGGGCATCACGCTCGGCCTGGTGCCGGCGCTGCTCGCCTATCCGCACCGGGTGCGTGAGACAGGCCACGGCTTCCTGTGGATGATGGGCCGAATCTTCGGCTGGCCGATCCGTGCCATTCGCAACCGAGGCCGGCGCATACCGCCGGGAGCTGTGCAGCAGCCGGCCGAGTAAGTTACTCCGCCGCGGCCACCGGAACTTGCCGAGCGATTCCCGGCACCACATCGGGATCGCTTTCCACCGCCTTCAACCGCTCGCGCACGGCGGCCGCTTCCTTCTGCTTGTTCCACATCGCGGCGTAATGACCGCCGCGCGCCACCAGCTCGGCATGGCGCCCACGTTCGACAATCTGCCCATGATCGAGCACCAGGATTTCATCCGCATCCACCACGGTCGAAAGCCGGTGCGCGATGACCAATGTGGTGCGGTTCCTCGAGATCTCACGGAGCGCCGACTGAATTTCCCGTTCGGTGTGCGTGTCGAGCGCGGACGTCGCTTCGTCCAGCAGCAGGATCGGCGGATTTTTCAATATCGTGCGAGCGATGGCGACGCGCTGCTTTTCGCCGCCGGACAATTTCAGACCCCGCTCGCCGACCATCGAATCGTAGCCTTGCGGCAGCTCGCGGATAAACGGATCGATCTGCGCCATCCGCGCTGCCTGCTCGATCTCTGCTTCGCTCGCGCCGATGCGGCCGTAGGCGATGTTGTATCGGATGGTATCGTTGAAGAGCACCGTGTCCTGCGGCACGATGCCGATCTGTTCGCGCAAGGAGGCCTGCGTCACGTCGCGAATGTCTTGCCCGTCGATGGTCACGCTGCCGCTCTTGATATCGTAGAAGCGGTAGAGAATGCGCGAGATGGTGGATTTGCCCGCGCCGGACGGACCGACAATCGCCACTGTTTTGCCGGGCGGCACCTCGAAGCTGATCCCCTTCAGCACCACCCGCTCGGGCTCGTAGGAGAACACCACATTCTCGAAGCGGATGTCGCCGCCGCTCACAATCAGCGGCTTTGCATCCGGCTTGTCCTTCACTTCCTGCGGCTGGTGCAGCAGGCGGAACATGGCATCCATGTCCACCAGCGCCTGGGTGATTTCGCGATAGACGGTGCCGAGGAAGTTCAGCGGCTGATACAGCTGCATGAGAATGGCATTGGCCATCACGAAATCGCCCACGCTGAACCGCCCTGCCCTGATGCCCATCGCGGTCATCACCATCACCACTCCCATACCGAGCGCCACGATGATGGCCTGCCCGGTGTTCAGCACCGAGAGCGATGTCTGCGCCTGAATCGATGCATTGGCGAACCTCTCCATCGACCTGTCGAAGCGGCGCGTTTCGTGTTTTTCATTGCTGAAATATTTTACGGTCTCATAATTCAGCAGGCTATCGACCGCCTTGGTGTTCGCGTCCTGATCGCTCTCGTTCATTTCGCGGCGGAAGCGGATGCGCCAGCGCGTGATGGCGAAGGTAAACCAGATGTAGAGCACGACCATAACGATGGTGGCGAGCGTGATCCACAGATCCAGCTTCACAATCATGATGGCACTGAACAGGATCAGCTGAAAAATCGTGGGAAAGATGTTGAAGATTGCAAAAGACAGCAGCGTATCTATTCCGCGGGTACCGCGCTCGATGACGCGCGACAGGCCGCCCGTCTTGCGCTCGAGATGGAAGCGCAACGAAAGCGTGTGCACGTGCATGAAGGTCGATACGCCCACCTCGCGCACGGCGTGATACTGCACTTTCGCGAAGATGCCGTCGCGCAGCTGCGCGAAGGCCTGCATCAGGATGCGCGCGACCACATAGCCGCCAATGAGAGCGACCGTGGCGAACACGGCAATGGCGGCCGGAGGCCTTCTCGTCAGCTGGTTGGTGATCCAGCCCATGAAAAGCGGAAAGGCGGTAGTGGCCAAAATCGCCAGAAGAAGGCAGACCACGGAAAAGAATACCCGCGCCTTCAGCCCCGGATACCCCTTCGGCCACAGATACGGCAGCAGCATCCAGAGCGGCCGCAGCGATGGCGCGCCTTCGCCTTCTTCGGTGTGCAATCCCGCCATGCTCAGGGTCCTGTATTTGCGGTGCCGAACAGCAGGAAACCGGCAATCAGGGCGAGCAGGGCAAGCGCGACAATGATGACGAACGCCTTTCGAAAGTTTACTCTCTTCAACGCAAACCTCTAAATATTCAGTGCCGTACCGAACGCATGTAGGAACATCCGTTCCCGGCTGCAATCCAATCCGGCTATCGCCACGGAATCATGCAAAGTTCTTCCAATTCGCCTGCAAACAAAACCGTGTGCGTGTTTTGCGGCTCGTCGCCCGGCGCCGATCCTGCGTATCTGGAGACGGCGCGGGTTTTCGGCGAATTGGCCGGCCAGAAAGGCTGGCGGCTTGTTTATGGCGGCGGCGCCACCGGCCTGATGGGCGAAGCGGCGCGCGCCGCCCTGGCCTGTGGCGGAGAGGTGATCGGCGTTCGCCCCACGCCGCTCAATCATCTGGAGCGGCCGCAAGGCGGCATCGCCATGGTCCATACGCCAGACCTGTTCGAGCGCAAGCAGCGCATGATCGCGATCAGCGACGCTTTTGTCATCCTTCCCGGCGGGCTGGGCACCCTGGACGAATTCTTCGAGGTGGTCACCACGGCGCAGCTCGGCATGCATGAGAAGCCGATCGTGCTGGTGAACACGAACGGCTATTTCGCGCCGCTGTTCGCGCTGCTGCAGCATTGCGGGGCCCAAGGCTTCATTTACCGCGATGTGAGCCGGCTGATTCATGTGGTGCGTTCTGCGGAGGAAGCGGTCGCGCTGCTGTAGAAAATCGCTCATCGCCGCAAGCGTCCTTCCAGGGCGACCATCATTAGCGCCACCCAGACGCAGCCGAAGGTCACGGCATCCAGGCGCGTGAAGCGTTCGCCGAAACCGAAGATGGCGAGCGTCAGCGTAATGGACGGCGCGAGGTATTGCAGGAAACCGAGCGTGGAAAGGCGAATGCGCCGCGCGCCAGAGGCGAACATCGCCAGCGGCACGGCGGTGAGCGGACCACCGAATATCAGCAACGCATCGGTGGTGAGGGTTGTGCCGTGAAACGCGCCGGTGCCGCTGAACGTCCAGAACAACACCAGCGCCACGGTAATCGGGAACAGGATCAGTGTTTCGATGGTGAGCCCGTCCATCGCATCCACATTCGCCCGCTTGCGGAAGTAACCGTAGAAGCCGAAAGACAACGCCAGCGCCGGCGCGATCCACGGAATGTGCCCCACATCCAATGTTTTCAGGATCACCGCTGCGCCAGCCATCACCACGGCAACAAGCCGCAGGCGCGAAAGGTGTTCGCCGTAGAACGCCACGCCCAGCGCGATTGATAGCAGCGGCACAATGTAGTAGCCGAGGCTCGCCTCCACCAGCTGACCGGACGCGACGCAGTAAATGTAGATCAGCCAGTTGACGCTGATGAGCACGCTGGTGAGCGTGAGCGTGGCGAGGATTCGCGGGTTGCGGAGAAGCGCAAAAAGATGCGGAATGCGGCCCCGCGCGAACGACACGACCGCCACGAAAATCGCGCACCATAGCACCCGATGCACGGTGATCTGGAATGGCGGCACATCGGCGAGCCACCGCCAATAGATCGGGACAATACCCCAGAAGATATACGCCAGCGCGGCGTAGACCACGCCGGCGAGATCGTCCTTCTGCAGCGACGCGTCTGCGCCTTCCAGCGGCGCGCCGGTTTCGCCCGCGGCGGCGAGTTCGGCTCGCAACTCAGTAACTGTGGAGTCATCGCGCACTGGTACCCCCCACCCGGCTCGCAGTCGCGCTTGCGCGCGAATGCTCGCCGACCTCCCCGCGTTGGGGGAGGTGAAGAGAAGGGGCATGACGCGATACGATCAACCACGGCACAACGCGCGTACGGATATCGAGCCTTGGCTTCACCTCCCCCAACGCGGGGAGGTCCATCCGGCAGAGCGCAGCGAAGCCGGATCGGGTGGGGGGCATCAATGCTTCACTTCCCAAGTCGTGCCGTCCGGGCCGTCTTTCAGCTGGATGCCCTGCGCCAACAATTCATCGCGGATGCGATCGGATTCCTTGAAGTCGAGCGCTGTGCGCGCGGCGTTGCGCGCCTCGATGGCACGGGCGATCTCCACCGTATCCACCGCCTTCTTCGAGGCCAACCGCTCCGACATCGGATTGAAGCCGAGCAGCGACAAGCCGCCGGCCAATTCTTCCGGCGAAGATTTGTGCAACTCGGCTATGGCCTGCGGCGTGTTGAGATCGTCGCAGAGCGCGGCGAGCAGCGCATCCCCGTGCCGAATGTTGGTGACCGGCTCGGCCACATCGTACCAGCGCTCGAGCGTCGCCCAGCTTTCCTTCATGCCGGCGAGCGTCCAGTCCATCGGCTGGCGGTAATGCGCGCGCAGCATGTTGAAGCGCAGCACGTCGCCCGGCCAATCGTCCAGCAGCTCGTGGATGGTAAGGAAGTTGCCGAGGGACTTCGACATCTTCTCGCCTTCCACATTGAGGAAGCCGTTGTGCATCCACACCCGCGCGAGCGCACGCCCGCGATGCGCGCCTTCGCTTTGCGCGATTTCGTTTTCATGATGCGGAAACACAAGATCGATGCCGCCCCCGTGGATGTCGATGGTTTCGCCCATGGTGGCTTCGATCATCGACGAGCATTCGAGATGCCAGCCAGGGCGTCCGCGCCCCCACGGAGACTGCCATCCCGGCGTGTTGGCATCGCTCGGCTTCCACAGCACAAAGTCCATCGCCTCGCGCTTGTAGGGTGCCACATCCACCCGCGCGCCCGCGATCATCTCGTCCAGCGGGCGGCGCGACAGCTTGCCGTAATCGGCCTTCTTCGCCACGTCGAACAGCACATGGCCTTCCGCTTCGTAGGCCAG
>JAICVV010000117.1 GCA_025935155.1 Alphaproteobacteria bacterium | reverse complement strand
GCAAATGCCGGCGCTGGCGTATGCCGCCCGAACGGAATTGATGTCCTCCGGCCGTCCCTGCTGCACGATATTTAGCCGCGAACGAAACACCTCCGGCAAGCTCGACAACGCGGCCGGAACGATTTCGCTCAAGGCGCGCGCACCCTGACTGCCGCCGAACACAAGAACGCGGATCGGTCCGTTCGCGCCTGGCGCTTGGTAAGGCGAATGCGCCAGCGCAACCGCTTCCGGACGCACGGGATTTCCCGTGTAGCGGATGCGGCCCATATCTTTCGGCGCGAATTTCGCAAAGGGAAACGATGCCGCGATCGCGCGCATGCGGCCTGCAATCAGCCGGTTCACGCGCCCCAGCACGGCGTTCTGTTCGTGAATGGCCGTAGGAAATCCTGCGACTGAAGCTGCCAGCATCACCGGCAGGCTGGGATAGCCGCCAAAGCCGATCACCGCTGCGGGCTTGAGGCGCGTCAGTTTGCGGCGGCCCACAACAATGCCCGTCGCAATGCGCACTGGTGAGAGGATGCGACCAATCAGCCCGGCATTGGAGGGCGAGGCGGACGGCACCGTCGCGACTTCCGCCCCAGGAAACGCGGCGCCGTAATTGCGGCCGCGCGCATCCGTCATCAGTACGATGCGGCGTCCGCGGCGCATCAACTCCGTCGCCAGCGCCTGCGCCGGAAAGAGATGGCCGCCTGTACCGCCCGCGGAAAGCACAATCGTCGTCACGCGCGCGCCTCGCGAATGCCAAAGAGAATATCCGTGTCACGCTGCGACAGAGTGGTGACGGTAGGCCGCTGGCGCGTGATGGCGAGCGCAAATCCCATCGTCACGGCGACAGCGAACAATGACGAGCCGCCATAGGAAATGAACGGCAATGTCATGCCTTTCGCCGGTAGCAGGTTTACGGCAACGCCCATGTTGATGAACGCCTGCAGCGCCACGATCAGCGCAAGGCCGGCACCGGCCAGTTGCGAGAATTTGTCCTTCGCGGCGGCGGCGCGCAGCAGCAATCGTACGCTCAGGGCGCAGAACAGGATCGCGATGATGCCGCAGAGCACGAGCCCGAATTCTTCCCCCGCAACGGCAAAGATGAAATCCGAATGCGCGTAGGGGATGTGATATTTGATGGTGCCCGCGCCGGGGCCTACTCCCGCCAACCCTCCATGCTCGAATGCCTTCAATGCAAGGCCGGATTGGTATCCCGGTTTGCCGCCGCCGAAAAACTGCTCGACGCGATGATGCACATGCGGAATCAGAATGTAGGCGAGCCCGCCCAGCGCCGTTCCGATTCCACTGATCGCACCGATCCAAACAGGTGAAATACCGTCGAGGAACAGCATCGCGCCCCACAGCGCAAGGAGAAGCGCTGTTTGCCCGACATCCGGCTCGAGCACGAGCAGTACCAGCGGAATCAATACGAGAAGGAAGGACACCAGCTCTTTGCGCATTCGGCCTTGCGCCTTGCTGGCGAGAACTGCGGCGCAAAGCACCGCGAAACTGGGCTTGAGGAACTCCGATGGCTGAATGGTTAGCCAGCCAAGATCGATCCAGCGCCGGGCACCCAGCACTTCCGCGCCTGTCAGCAGCACCAGAACCGAGCCGGCCAGCGCGACAACGAAGGTGATGGCTGCAGCGCGCTTGAGATCGCGCGGATTGAGCAGCGATCCCCCAACCACGATCACCGCGGCCAGGGCGGCGAACACGATCTGCTTGGCGGCGAAATGGAAATTGCCGGCCTGTACGGCGTTGTGTGCTGTGGCAGCGGGACTGGCGGCAAACGCCAGCATCAGGCCGATGGCGATCAATCCGAACATGGCGAACAGCGCCAGGCGATCGACGGTCCACCACCAATCCGCCAGACGGCCCTTACTGTCGCGGGATAAGGTCATGACGCCTCCCGCACGGGATTAGCGGACAGTTGCTGCACGAGTGCGCGGAAGGCATCGCCGCGCTGCTCGTAGTCGCGGAATTGATCGAAAGACGCGCACGCCGGGGACAGAAGTACGACGGGGCTTGCCGCCTTCGAGGATTCGGCATCGTGCGCTGCGGCCGTCACGGCTTTCGCCAGCGTGCCGCAGAGTTCGTGCGGCACATCCTTCAGCGTGCGTGCAAACTCCTCTGCTGCCTCGCCGATCAGGTAGGCTTTCCGAATGCGCGGGAACAACGGCCGCAAGCTCTCGATGCCGCCTTCCTTTGCGCGGCCACCTGCGATCCAGAAGACATCGGTGAAACATTGCAGCGCGCGTTCCGCTGCATCGGCATTGGTTGCCTTCGAATCGTTGATGAAGCGAACCTTGCCGATGCGTCCGACCTCTTCAATGCGATGAGGGAGCCCCGGAAAGTTTGCAATGGCATCCGCAATCGCCTGCCGGTTAGGCACCAGCCCGCGTGTCGCTGCGTAGGCAAGCGCCGCGTTCTGCCAGTTGTGCGCACCCGGCAAGTGCGCGGCTGCGCGCAGATCCATGATGCGCGCGGCGTTCGAGGCTTGCGCGTCGTAGAGAATGCCGTCGATGACGAAGACGCCGCGCCCAAGCACCTTGCCCACAGAAATGGGGATCGCCTCTGGCCCATTCTGGGCCGCGAAGCGCGAATGAATGGCGGCGCTGTAGGTATCGTCGATACCGATGCAAACTGTGCCCGCCCGGCTCGTCTGCTCCAGTAGCCGCGCTTTCACCGCGGCGTAATTTTCCATCGAGCCGTGACGATCAAGATGATCCGGCGAGATATTGGTGAGCACGGCGGCTTCCGGCTTGAGCCCCGGCGAAAGCCCGATCTGATAGGACGACACCTCCAGCACATAGGCGCTCCGGAGGCCTGGCGGATTCAAATCGAGAACCGGCTTGCCGATATTGCCGCCGATTTCCGCGGCATATCCGCAACCGGAGAGAATGTGCCCGATCAGCGCCGTGGTGGTGGATTTTCCGTTCGTGCCGGTAACCGCGATCACAGGCGCAGCAGAACCTTCGGCAGCGGCCGCAAGCATTTCGCGTGCGAACAATTCCATATCGCCGATGACTGGAACCGCATGGGCGTGCGCCATATCAACGACCGCATGCGGCGCGGGATGGGTGAGCGGCACACCGGGGCTGAGGATGAGCGCAGCCAGCCGATCCCACGGCCAGGATTCCATCGCCAGCACGCGCGCGCCGAGTTCCCTGACTGCGCGGCGCGCTGCTTCGCCATCGTCCCAGGCGTAAACCGTAGCGCCGCCTGCAACGAGCGCGCGCGCGGCCGAAATGCCCGTGCGCGCCAGGCCGAACACACCCACATCCTGATTTGAAAAGCCACGCGGCACGATCATGACATCACCGCAGCTTCAGGGTTGAGAGGCCGATAAGCGCCAGCACCACCGAGATGATCCAGAAGCGGATCACGATGGTGGGCTCGCGCCAGCCGAGCTGCTCGAAATGATGATGGATCGGCGCCATGCGGAACACGCGCTTGCCGGTCAGCTTGAATGAAGCGACCTGCACGATCACCGACACGGCCTCGATCACGAACAGGCCGCCGACAATGGCGAGAACGATTTCGTGTTTGGTCGCAACCGCCACGGAACCAAGCGCGCCGCCCAGCGCGAGCGATCCCGTATCGCCCATAAAGACCATGGCGGGCGGGGCGTTGTACCAGAGAAAGCCCAGGCCGGCGCCGAGTAGCGCGGCGAGGAACACGGTAAGCTCGCCGGTCCCGGCAACATAATGAAGCTGCAGATAATCGGCGAATTTCACATTCCCGACGAGATAGGCGATGAGCCCGAACGCCATCGCGGCAATCATCACCGGCACAATGGCGAGACCGTCAAGGCCGTCCGTGAGATTGACGGCATTGGAAGCGCCCACGATCACCAGCGCGCCGAACACCAGAAAAAACCAGCTCAGGTGGACCAGCGCCGCTTTGAGAAACGGCACAGCCACGGCACCGGCAAGCGTGCGATCCTCGAGCTTCATCACCACGTAGCAGGCGAGCAATGCGACGGCGAACTGGACCAGCAGCTTCATTTTTCCGCGCACGCCTTCCGGCGAACGCTTCACCACTTTCAGATAATCGTCGGCGAACCCGAGCAGGCCAAAGCTGGAGGTGACGAACAGCACCACCCACACATACGGATCGGTGAGATCGGCCCACAATAGGGTGGCAACAGCAGCCGAGATGAGAATGAGCAAACCGCCCATCGTCGGCGTGCCCTGCTTCTCGATTACATGGCGCTGCGGCCCATCAGTACGGATGGGCTGCCCCTTGCCCTGGCGCACGCGCAACCAGTCGATCGTCGCAGGCCCGATGAAGAAGGCGATCAGCAGCGCCGTCATGATCGCTCCGCCCGCCCGGAAGGTGATGTAGCGGAAAATATTGAGGAACGCGGTGTGGCCGGGAAGATGAACGAGGAAATAGGGGATCATGCGGCCTCCCCCTTCTCGCCCGCTTTCAGCGCATTGACGATGTGTGACATGCGAATGCCGTTGGATGCCTTTACCAGCACGACATCCCCCGGGCGAATGGCGTTCAGCACCTGCGGGGCGAGTTCAGCGGACGTCTCGGTGTAGCCGCCGCGACGCGAAGCTGGCAGCGCATCCCACAGCACCTGCATCAGCGGTCCGGCCAGGAAGACCAGATCGGCGCGCGCGGCTTCGATGTCCTTTGCCAGTGCGGCGTGAAGGGATGCGCCGTTTTCGCCGAGCTCCAGCATGTCTCCGAGCACGGCCACGCGCCTGCCGCCCGAAGCCGGCTCAGAGCGCGACAGCACATCCAGCGCTGCAGCCATCGATGCCGGATTGGCGTTGTAACTTTCGTCGATCAGTTCGATGATGCCGCGGCGGAAATCGATACGTGCGTGCGCCCCGCGGCCTTTGAGAGGGGTGAAACTGGACAGTGCGGCAGCGGCGTTCAGCACATCGCGGTCGGCGGCCGCCACGGCCAGCAGCGCCCCCACTGCGTTGGCAGCGAGATGCGCGCCGGAGGCCTGAAGACGGAAGTGTGTCGCGCGCCCAAGCACCTCGGCTTCGATGCGCATACCATCTGCGGAGTCTTGGAAGGACACGATTCGCGCATCAGCTCCGCTGTCCGTTCCAAACGACAGAATACGCCCGGTGTTCGCTTGTTTCGCGCGGGCATGCAGCCTTTCCGTATACGGATTGTCAGCGGGAATCACCGCCACGCCGCCCGGAACGATACCTTCGAAAATCTCCGACTTGGCATCGGCGATCGCTTCGCACGAGCCGAAGAATTCCAGATGCGCCGGAGCAATGGTGGTGATCAGCGCCACATGCGGCCGGACAAGACCTACCAGTGAGCGGATTTCACCGAAATGGTTCATGCCGATCTCAGAAATGCCGAACTCGGTTTCCTCCGGCATGGAGGCGAGCGACAGCGGCACGCCCCAATGATTGTTGTACGAAGCGGCAGAGGCGTGCGTGGAGCCGAGCGCGCCGCAGGCGAGCCGCAGCATTTCCTTTGTGGTGGTTTTCCCGGCACTCCCCGTCACCGCGATTATCTTGGCATGGCTGCGAGCGCGGGAGGCGCGCGCCAGGTCTTCAAGGCCGCGCAGAACGTTCGCAACGGAAAGCAGCGGTGCGCTTTCGCTTACGCCCTCTGGCACATGCGAGACCAGCGCGGCCGAGGCTTTCGCATCCAGCGCAGTGCGGACGAAAGCGTGGCCGTCGCGCGCATCGCCCTTCAGGGCTACAAACAAATCTCCGGGCTTCAACGTCCGCGTGTCGATCGATATGCCGGTGGCGGCGAACGGCACATGCGCACGGCCCAAGGTTGCGGCTTCCGCTTCGGCAGAATTCCAAAGCGCGCTCATGCCGGCGGCTCCGCGACCCGGCCGCCCAGCGCAGCAGCCGCATTGATGGCTTCCTCGCGATCGGAAAATGGCCGCGTCACGTTCCTGATGATCTGTCCGCTTTCGTGACCTTTGCCGGCGATTACCAGCACGTCGCCAGAATTCAACGCTTCAATTCCGGCATGAATGGCTTCCGCACGATCGCCGATTTCTTGTGCATTCGTGCAACTCACCAAGGCTTCGCGGCGAATGAGGGACGGATCCTCGCTGCGTGGATTGTCATCGGTGACGATGACCACGTCGGCATGTTTGGCGGCAGCCGCGCCCATCAGCGGACGCTTGCCTTTGTCGCGATCGCCGCCGCAGCCAAAAATCACGTGCAGCCGCCCGGAAACATGCGGGCGCAGCGCAGTCAGCACGGTTTCCAGCGCATCGGGCGTGTGCGCGTAATCGACATAGACGGACGCGCCGCTCGGCGCATACGCCACCTTTTCCAACCGCCCTGGCGCCCCGTGCAAGTGCGACAGTGCCGCGAAAACGGCGTCTGCCGGTTCGCCAAGCCCAAGGGCGAGCCCGGCTGCCACCAACACATTCGATGCCTGAAAACTGCCGGCCAGAGGCAAAGGAATCTTTCTTTCGATGCCGCGATACATAACGCGCAAATCTTGCCCGTCGCCGAGCGGCTTCTGTGAAACCAGCCGCAAACCGCTGCCGGACTGGCCGATTGTTAGGAGATTGAGCTTTCTGGCGGCGGCTGCGGCGCAAAAACGATCCCCGTATTGCGCGTCGGCATTCACCACCGTTACGCCACCATCGCACACCAGCTCGGAGAACAGCCGCAGTTTGGCGTTCAGATAATCCTCGAATGTCG
>JAICVV010000462.1 GCA_025935155.1 Alphaproteobacteria bacterium | reverse complement strand
CCCCCTCCGGCTTCCTCCACATCGACGGCAGCGATCTCGAATACCGCATGATCGGGCCGGCGCCCGATGCGGCGCCGACCATCGTCATGCTGCATGAAGGTCTCGGCTCTGCGGCGCTGTGGGGCGATTTTCCGCAAGTGCTGCAGGCTCAAACCGGCGCCGGCGTGTTCGTCTATTCGCGCGCCGGCTACGGCGCGTCTTCGCCAGTCAGATTGCCGCGTCCGCTCGATTACATGCACCATGAGGCGCTGGAGGTCCTGCCCAGGCTGCTCGATACCATGGGCTTCCGCCGATGCATGCTGCTCGGGCATTCCGACGGCGCGTCGATTGCGGCGATCTATGCCGGCGGCGTGCAGGACCATCGCGTGCGCGCGCTCGCGCTGATCGCGCCGCATTTCATCGTGGAAGACATCTCGGTGCAATCGATCGCCGGGATCAGGACAGCCTACGAAACCACGGACTTGCGCGAAAAGCTCGCGCGCTGGCACAAGGACGTCGATAACGCCTTCCATGGGTGGAACGACGCCTGGCTCGATTCGAAGTTCAGAAGCTGGGACATCACCGAATACCTCGCCTATATCCGTGTGCCCGTGGCGATCGTCCAGGGCGCCGACGACCAATATGGCACGATCCGCCAGGTCGAGATCGCAAGGGAGGAGTGCTATTGCCCCGTGGACGTGACCATCCTCGCGGGCGCTGGCCACTCCCCGCATCGCGAGGCGGCCGGTGCGACGCTCGAGGCGATTTCGGAATTCGCCAACGCCGTGCTGCGCAAGGATGAGGGCTCGCAGGGCGGCGCCGCCTGACGCGTTCGCCGCCGTCCTCCGATGACGCAGCCCGTTGCAACGGCGATCAGGTCCCGTTCACCCCTGTCCTCTCCATGCAAGAAAATGCACATTATAACCTTGACAAAGCTAGCGCTATTAGGCCACATTTCGCCTCATGCGCGTTCGGCGGCTGCTAGCGAAGCCCAAGGTTGTGACAAAGGCGGGGGAATGGAAAACCGGCAAGATGAGCCGGACGGCTTTTCCGTTGTCTCGGGCCCGCTCACTTGTCCTCGGAGCGAATTGGAGTTGGCGCGTTGATATTCTGGCAGCAGATGGCGCTGAGATGCGGTTGCTAACCGCCTTTGAACCATCAAAACAAAATTTTATCGCGTGGCTGTCCCTCAAACGCGGGGATTCCCATGTTGTGTTAGCGCGATTAGAGTTTCATGGTCACGAACCTGGAATTCACGCCCATGCATCTTGTGATGCCGACGTGCATGATTTGCCGGCAGGAGTCGTGAAACCGTTAGGGACACGTCGTGCGCCGAAATACGGGAAGCCACACCGCCGGGCCACATACGAAATGAGTGAAACGACGGCTTTGAACATGGCGCTCAAATTTTTCAAGGTAAGCGGGTCTGAAGGCGAAATGCTATGAACAAGGAAGAGCTCTGCAAAGCATTTTGTAATGATCTGAACGTTCGAACCGTTCCGGCCGGTTTGGCGGTCACCACAGCGTTTTCCAGCGCCGACGGCGACCATATCGGCTTT
>JAICVV010000213.1 GCA_025935155.1 Alphaproteobacteria bacterium | reverse complement strand
CCCTGCCACGTCTCGCCCAAGACGGATTTACGGACCGGACATTGAACCACGCGGCGGCCTCAGCGGACGTCGATGCCGGCACATTGGCGCGGCTGTTTCCGCGTGGGCCGCAGGATCTGCTGGAAGCCTTTTCCGGGTGGGCCGATGACCAAATGGATGCGACGCTAAAAAACGTACCGCTGTCCGAAATGAAAATTCGCGAGCGCATCAAGGCGGCAGTGAACGCGGGCATCGCAGCGCTTCGCCCCTACAAGGAGGCCGCGCGCCGCGCCGCTGCGTTTCTTACGTTGCCGCAGAATGGCGCGCTTGCGGCAAGCCTGCTCTGGCGCACGGCGGATCGTATGTGGCGCGCGGCGGGCGACACCTCCACCGATTTCAATTTCTACACCAAGCGGGCCATTCTGATGGGCGTCTATTCCTCCACCCTGCTGCGCTGGTTCGGCGACAATAGCGAAGACGAGAAGCCGACATTCGAGTTTCTGGATGCCCGCATCGAAAACGTGATGCAGTTCGAGAAATTCAAGGCGGAAGTGAAAGCGCAGCTTTCCAGGCTGCCCTCGCTCTCCGACATTCTCGGCGTGTTCAATTCGCGAAGGTCTAATCGGCCCTAATGTTCCCTCTCCCCCTCAGGGGGAGAGGGATAAAGGGTGAGGGGGATGCCAGAAGTCAGAACACAGAAGTCAGAAATCAGAAGGAATGCGGATACAGCGCGTTCTGACTTCTGATTTCTGGCTTCTGATTTCCGACGCCCCCTCACCCCCGGCCCCTGTCCCCCAAAGGGGGCGAGGGGAGATTCACGGCGTGAGCCAGGTAATGTGGCCCATTTTGCGGCCCGGCCGGATTTCCGATTTGCCGTAAAGATGAAGCGAACCGCCCCGCGCCACCAGCGCCTGCCAGTCGCGCGCTTCCTCGCCGATGATGTTTTCCATCACGGCGTCCGAATGCCGTTCCGTTGAACCCAGCGGCCAGCCTGCAACCGCGCGAATGTGCTGCCCGAACTGGCTCACCGCGCAGGCGTCGATGGTCCAGTGTCCGGAATTGTGCACGCGCGGTGCGATTTCGTTGACGAGAAGCTTGCCGCCTGCGGTAACAAACAGCTCGACGCACAGCACTCCCACATAATCCAGCGCTTCCGCGATTGTGCGGGCGATTTCCTTTGCCTGTTCGACCTGTAGCGCCGTCAATCGCGAAGGTACGGTCGAGCGGCGCAGGATGTGCGCGCGGTGATCGTTTTCCGGTGGATCGTAGGCGGCGAAGGCGCCATCAATCCCACGCGCGGCAATCACCGATGCTTCGAACGCGAAGTCGACAAAGGATTCCAGCAACAGCGGCGCGCCATTGAAGTTCTCGAAAGCCGTTGCCGCTTCGTCTGCGCTTTCGACGATTGCCTGCCCCTTGCCGTCATAACCGAGCCGCCGTGTTTTGAGTACGGCTCTGCCGCCACCAAGGACCTTAAATGCTGAGCCCGCTTCGGCCGCCGAATTGACCGGCAGGAACGCCGCCGTGTTCAGGCCAAGGTTCGACACGAAGGTTTTTTCCTCGAAGCGTTCCTGCGCTGTGGAGAGCGAAGGGGGATTGGGATTGACCGGCACAAGACCGGAAAGAATCGCGGCAGTGTCAGCCGGCACGTTCTCAAATTCACATGTGACCGCATCGCACGCGCGCGCAAATTCTTTCAGTGCCTCGGTGTTTCGATAAGACGCATAGGTCTGCGCCGCACACACCTGAAAAGCGGGCGCTTCTTTTTCATCGGAAAAGATGTGTGCCTTGAGTCCCAGCCGGGCGGCTGCCATTGCCAGCATCCGCCCCAGCTGGCCGCCGCCCAAAATCCCGATGGTGCCTCCCGGCGGAACGGGAGCGGAGAGTTGCTTCGCTTCGCTCATTGCGCAGGCGTTTCCGCAACGGAATCCGTCTGTGTCTTGCGCCACTCCGCCAGACGCTTCGCCAGTGCCGGATCCGAAAGCGAAAGAATGGCTGCGGCGTGGAGCGCAGCATTCTTCGCACCCGCCTCGCCGATGGCAAACGTCGCCACTGGCACACCGCCCGGCATCTGAACGATGGACAGCAAACTATCCATTCCCTTCAGCGCCTTGCTTTCGATGGGCACGCCGAGCACCGGCAAGGTGGTCATCGATGCGGCCATGCCGGGAAGATGCGCCGCGCCGCCAGCGCCCGCGATAATCACCTTCAGCCCGCGCGAAGCGGCGCCGGTAGCAAATTTGTAAAGCCTGTCCGGCGTGCGGTGCGCCGAGACGATTTTCGTTTCGTAAGCAATGCCGAGCTGATCGAGAATTCCGGCCGCGCACTTCAATGTCGGCCAATCGGACTCGCTGCCCATGATGATGCCGGCGGCCGGCGCGTTCATCGCCGCCCGTCCATGTTGGGCCCCGCGGCGTAGAATCGGCGCATCGGCGTCATCGCTTGCGAAACCTGCGGCTCGCGCAAGACAAAACCCGCCGCCTCCAATGCCCGCCGGATTTCATCGGCGTGCTCAGCATCGCGCGCTTCCACAATAAGGCCGAGATCGGCGCCCTTGGCGCTCATGTCGGTCATCATGCGGTTGTGCGAGACTTCCAGAATGTTGCCGCCCGTGTCGCTAACCACAGTTGCAATGCGCGCCAGCCAGCCGGGGCGATCCTCGATCTCTACGGTCACGGAAAGGAGCCGCCCCTCCCGCGACAGCTCGCGCAGGATCACGTTCGACAGCAGCCGCATGTCTATATTGCCGCCGGAAAGGACGATGGCCACCTTGCGCCCGCGGAACACCTCCGGGTTCGCCATCACCGCGGCAAAACCGGTGGCGCCAGCACCCTCCACCACCGTCTTCTCGATTTCCAGCAGGCTCGCCAGTGCGCTTTCGATTTCGTCTTCGCGCACGAGGAAAACGTCTTCCACCAGCGCGCCGATGATTGCCTGTGTGAGCGCACCGGGCGCTTTCACGGCAATACCTTCGGCGATGGTTTGGCCAGCGCAGGGGAGGTCGCAGCCTTTCATTGCATCGTACATGGATGGGTAGAGCGCCGCCTGCACGCCGTAGATTTTGATGTCGGGCTTGATGGCTTTGGCGGCTATGGCGATTCCCGATATCAGGCCGCCGCCGCCGATGGGCACCACTATCGTGTCGATCTCCGGCGCGTCTTCCAGCAGCTCCAGCGCCACCGTGCCGGTCGCCGCCACGATTTTCGGATCGTCATACGGATGCACAAGCGTCATGCCATCTCTGTCGACATATTCCCTGGCGCGCGCGTAGCCCTCGTTCAGCGTGGCGCCGAAGAGTTCCACATGGGCGCCGAATTCCTTGGTGCGCTTGATCTTCACGAACGGCGCGTTCTCCGGCATCACAATCGTCACCGGGATCCCCAACCGCCCGCCGTGATAGGCGACGGCCTGCGCATGATTGCCGGCGCTCATCGCCACCACGCCGCGGCAGCGCTGCTCGGGCGTGAGCGACATGAGCTTGTTCACCGCGCCACGTTCCTTGAACGAGGACGTGAACTGCAGGTTCTCGAATTTCAGCCAGATCTCGCAGCCGGCCAGTTTGGAAAGCGTTCGCGAGCGATAGGTGGGCGTGCGTTCGACTGCGCCCCGGATCGTCTCCGCGGCGGCGCGCACATCCTCTATGGTGGGGAAATTCAAGCCTTTGGGAGCGGCTTTGGTCGCGCCTTCCAACAACGCAGGGTCCGATCCTTCTTGGGGCTGGTAGCAGCGGAGGGATTTGAACCCCCGACCAAGGGATTATGATTCCCCTGCTCTACCACTGAGCTACGCTGCCCGGCCAAGGCGCGGGATGTAAGGTGTCCGGCGGGGCAAGGCAAGCGCTCCCGAATGGGGGGGGCGATTCACGCAGCGGCGCGGGCGTTTTCCGGGCGCGCGATCCAGCCGCCACCGAGCACGCGCGTGCCGTTCCGTTCGTAGAATACGCAGGCCTGCCCCGGCGCCACGGCCTCTTCTCCGGCAGGAATTTCGACCAGAGCGCCACCATTCTCTTGAGGGAACACTGTGGCTTCAACCGGCGGCCGGGTGGATCGCACCTTCACAGAGCAGGCGAAGGATTTCGATTGCGCTGTCAGCCAGTTTACCTCCGCCAAGAAAACGGTTGTCGTGCGCAGCGCCTCACGCGGGCCCACCACAACGCGATTCTGCTTTGTATCGATGCGGATCACGAACAACGGCTCGCCATTGCCGGAAAGGCCGAGCCCTTTGCGCTGGCCCACCGTGAAATGAATGATGCCGGCGTGCCGGCCAAGCATGTTTCCATCGTGATTGACAATCTCTCCGGGCACAGCCGCATCCGGCTGAATGCGGCTCACCACCGATGCGTAATTGCCGTTTGGAACGAAGCAGATGTCCTGGCTGTCTGGCTTGTCCGCAACCGCAAGCCCGAGCTCCAAGGCACTCGCGCGCACGTCGCTTTTCTCCATGGCGCCTAACGGGAAGCGGAGAAACGATAACTGCTCACGCGTG
>JAICVV010000200.1 GCA_025935155.1 Alphaproteobacteria bacterium | reverse complement strand
GCCGACAAAAACCCCACGCGCGTCGCCGGCACGGCGGTGTTCCTTGCGCCGCGGGGGGATTCCGTTCCGGGCGCGCTGCTGCACAATTTGAAGCATAACAAGGTGCTGCACGAGCGGATTATTATTTGCCACGTCGCAGTGGAAGAAGTGCCGGTTGTACCGGCAGCCAGACGCCTTGAGGTAAAGAAGCACGGCAAGGGCTTTTTCACCGTCACAATTCACTGCGGCTTCTTCGAAACGCCGGATGTGCCGCGTTCGCTGGAAGACGCCCGCCGCTTTGGATTGGCAATCGACGTGGATACGGCCACCTTCTTCATCGGCCATGAAACGCTAGTGCCGGCCGAGCACTCCGTGTTCAGCCGCTGGCGCACACGGCTTTATATTCTACTGGTTGCCAACGCATTGTCGCCGGCGAAATTCTTCAAGCTGCCGCCCAACCGCGTCGTGGAATTGGGCACGCAGATCGCGATCTGACCGGCGATCGGTCCGTCAGCCATATATTTTTTCTATATAATTCCCGGATTCCAGACGTCTCGAATTTATACGCACGCTTCCGCACAACCCCCGCAGAACCAAGAGGCTGCTTCGCTGTGCGTGTCGTTCCCGTCCTTTATCCTGCAACGCCGAAGCGTCGCTGCCGGCCAAAAAGCCGCCGGGAAAGCCCTGTGCGAGTGGCCTGCAATTCTCCTGCAACTGTGTTGGAGGAAATTGGAGGCGTGCTTGTAATTGCATTGGCTGTGGCGTTCGGCACCGGCGTCCTGCTTACAGTGCTCCATCTTTCCTGAGGCGAGCATAGCGGTGTGCAACAAGAACGCTGCGACGATACTTCTCGCAATAGCCGGCGCCGCTGCATCTATACCGGCGGCGTTCGGATCTCCCGCGCCCTTGCCGTCGATGAGCGGGCCTTTGACAGCAAACCCGAATCCTTTGGCTGTCGAGGCAGGTCCGTTGGGAGCGCTGGATTTGACGGGCGCCCTCAGCGGCCTTGCGTTCGGCCAGACCGATGCTGCACCCGCCGATCGCAATGCTGCGGTCGATATCGGCAACGCCCAACTGTTCCTGCAAAGCACGGAAGGCTGGCTGCAGTTCTTCGTCCAGGCCGGCGCATATGCGCTTCCGTCGCTTGGGGCGGCCTATGTGAACTCGAATCGCACGGCGCATCAGACATACGGCTTCGTGCCTGAGGCATATCTGAAGGTGACGCCCGGCGATGAAATCTCGATAGAATTCGGCAAATTGCCGTCGCTGATCGGCGTCGAATCCACGTTCACGTTTGAAAACCTCGATATCGAACGCGGATTGCTGTGGAACCAGACGTCATCTGTCAGCAACGGCATCCAGGTGAATTTCAGCCAAGGCCAATGGAACGGCTCAATTTCCTGGAACGACGGCTACTATTCGGGACGATACAATTGGGTAACGGCGGCGGCCTCTTACGCGCTGGATGCTGCGCAGACAGTGACGTTCATTGCAGGCGCAAATCTGGGACATACCGGTTTTTCCAGTTTTGCAACGCCCCTCGCGCAAAACAACAGTGCAGTCGCCGATCTGGCGTATAATCGTGCGTTTGGCCGGTGGACAATCACGCCGTATGTGCAGTTTTCGCGTGTGCCACCGGACGATCGACTGGGGCTGCACGCTGGCGGATCCGCCTACGGTGCAGCTGTCCTCGCGAGCTGCAAGCTGAACGATGACTGGTCGATGGCAGTCCGGGTCGAGGAGCTGGACACGGCCGGTCACCTGAATCTCCTTTACGGCGCGGGCAGCGGCGCCTGGTCGGCAACCCTTACGCCAACCTACCAGGAAGGCGTATTCTTCGCCCGCGCAGAGGCTTCTTACGTGGGCATCGAAAACGGCAAAAGCGGTTTGGCTCTGGGGCGAAATCTCGATGAGGACTCGCAGGCGCGGTTGATGCTGGAAACGGGCGTGCTGTTCTGATGAACGGTGTAAACAGGGCAAAGGCTTTGGGCAGCTCCCTCGCGATTGTCGCGGCGGCGCTGCTGATTGGATTCGCGCTGCAGCGCCTGCACATTCATCCGGCAAACTTCGCGCTCGTATTCCTGACGGCTGTATTTGTGAGCGCAGTGATGTACGGACTTTGGGCCGCGCTTCTGGCCTGTCTCGCCAGCCTGCTCGCCTACAACTTCTTTTTCCTTCCGCCGCTTTACACCTTCCGGATCACGGACCCCAGCAATATCGTTACGCTGTTCTTCTTCGGCATCGTGGCTATCGTCGCCAGCAATCTTGCCGCCCAATTGCGAAAGCAGGCCGTAACCGCGGGAACGGAGCGTCTGCGTTCGGCAATGCTGACATCGCTGTCTCACGATTTGCGCACGCCCCTTGCATCGATTCTCGGAGCGGCGGGTGGCCTGTTGGCCCATCGGCACACGCTGAGCGACAGCGCACAGATCGACCTGATCGCGACGATCCAGGAAGAAGCCGAGCGGCTGCATCGCTTCATCTCCAATCTGCTCGACATGACGCGACTTGAAGCGGGCGCCATCGTGCCGAGGCTCGATGCTGTCGATCTGAGCGATATGGCGGGCACCGCGCTTCGCCGCGCGGAGCAAATTCTGGCCGGGCACCAGGTCACTATGGAAATACCGCGTGATTTGCCGCTGCTTCGCCTCGATCCTGTTCTTTTTGAGCAGGTGCTTTTCAACGTTTTCGACAACGCTGCAAAATACGCCCCTGAAGGCACCTGTATTGCGCTGAAAGCACACGAAGAAGGAAGTGTCGTCAGCGTGGAAATCTCGGATGAAGGCGGCGGAATTCCTGCGGCTGACCTGGAGCGCGTTTTCGACAAGTTTTATCGCGCTCGAGCAGGCGATTCGCGCCGGGCTGGCACTGGATTGGGACTCGCAATTTGCCGTGGTTTTCTTCAGGCGATGAGCGGCGCAATTACCGCCAGGAATAGGGCAGGCGGTTCTGGCGCGGTATTTGTCATCACGCTTCCAATAGCGAGCTACCACCCCGCCGGGATTGCAACGTGACGCGTCCGCTTCGCATTCTCGTTGTCGACGACGAGCCGCCGATCCGGCGGTTGCTGCGCACCAGCTTCGCAGCGGCAGGCTACGACGCCATTGAGGCTGAGGATGTCTCTTCGGCCATGCGGATGCTGCGCGCCGAAGAACCTGACGCTGTCATACTCGATCTCGGACTCCCGAAGCAGGACGGCTTCGACTTCATCCGAATCGTCCGGGAGACGGCCCTCACGGTGCCGGTTGTGGTGCTGTCGAGCCGTTCGGATGAAGCCGGCAAGGTCCGCGCGCTCGATATGGGTGCCGACGATTACGTAACCAAACCCTTCGGTACGGACGAGCTGTTGGCGCGCATTCGCGTGGCGGTCCGGCACCGTCTCCAGCGGGATGGCGAGCATGCGCAGTTTGAAACCGGCGATCTGAAGGTGGACCTGGTACGGCGCGTTGTGGCGGTGCGCGGGGCTGACGTCAAACTCACACCCCGCGAGTACGATCTGCTCCGCGTCCTTATCGCCCATGCGGGAAAGGTGCTGACGCACAGGTTCATTCTGCGCGAGGTGTGGGGCGGCGACACAGATGTCCAGTATCTGCGCATTTACGTTCGCACGTTGCGGCAAAAGATCGAGCGCGATCCAGAACGGCCCCAGCTGATTTTGACGGAGCAAGGCGTCGGCTACCGGCTGAGAGCGCCGGACTAACGCAAGAGGCCGGCATGAGCGGTATTGCTTTGCAGAATCTTGAGGATGGGGGCGCAGCCGATAACCACGCGCCACGAACCGGTGCGCGCCGTACCGCGGGATTGACACTGGCTGCGCTCGGCGTGGTGTACGGCGATATAGGGACGAGCCCGCTCTACGCCGTGCGCGAGTCCGCGCTGGCCGCAGGCGGTCACCTCCCCCCGGCAGCCGCGATTATGGGGGTGGTGTCGCTCATTTTCTGGTCGCTGATGATTGTGGTGACGCTGAAATACGTCGTGCTTATTATGCAAGCCGATAATGACGGCGAAGGCGGTATATTGGCGCTTTCGGCGCTGGCGCATCGCACGCCCGGCTTGAGCAAGCGCGCCAAGCTCGCCATCACCACAATTGCCATTCTCGGGCTGGCGCTGTTCTTCGGCGACGGCATGCTGACGCCTGCCATTTCTGTTCTGAGCGCAGTGGAAGGGCTCAGCGCGGAAACACCGGCTTTCGCGCCGATGGTAATGCCGCTTTCACTCGTCATTCTGATTGGCCTGTTTTTCCTGCAATCGCGCGGCACGGCGATGGTTGGCGGACTGTTTGGGCCGGTCATGGTGGTATGGTTCATCACGCTTTCCCTGCTCGGCGCATTTTCGATCGCTCGAGCACCTGCGATTCTTGCTGCGGTCAATCCTCTCTATGGAATTGCCCTGTTCGAGCGCGAACCCTGGACGGCCTTCGTTTCCCTGGGGTCTGTTGTCCTGGCGGTTACCGGCTGCGAGACGCTGTACGCCGACATGGGCCACTTTGGAAAATTCCCGATCCGGATTGCGTGGCTCGTCTTCGTACTGCCGGCGCTGGTGCTCAACTATTTTGGACAGGGCGCGGCGCTCTTGCTGGATCCAAAGAAGACGCCGATCGCATTCTACGCTGTCGCGCCGCACTGGGCGCACTATCCGCTTGTCGGCATTGCGACCGTTGCCACCATC
>JAICVV010000105.1 GCA_025935155.1 Alphaproteobacteria bacterium | reverse complement strand
CTTGCAAACCTGGACTTGCCGCAAGCGCACGCGCAAGCCGGCACACTCGAGTGGGACGTTTCCAAATGGGGCGGTCTTGGGCTGACAGCGGAGAATGGCACCGGCATTTCCACCATGCTGGGCAATTTCACGCCCGCGCCGCTCAGCTTCAACGATACGACGCGAACATCCGCCGCGGGTTTGGCTGCCCATGTGAAGTTTGGCGACGGCTGGGTGACGAGCTTTTCGTATAACATGGCCGTTACGCAGCTCGATCTGAAGGCCGGCGCTTCGCCCGCGCTTGCAACGGCGTCCACGCAGGGGCGTTCCTACGGACTTACGATCGCGAAACGCGGCTTGTTTGGCAACGATACGCTGGGACTTTCCGTGAGCCGCCCATCGGACGACTATTTCGGCAGCATCAGCCTTGCCGATGCCGGCCTTGAGAACCGGCTCAATCTGCTGGAGCGATATCCCGGCGTCGCGTTCTCGAACGGCAGCAAGGAAACCGACATCGCGCTGGGATACGTCACCACCTTCTTCAACGGCGCGCTCTCGCTGCAGGCCAATGCGGGCTATCAGATGAACGCAGGCGGGCAGAGCGGCGCCAATTCGCTGGCCGTGCTGAGCCGCGCCAAAATCAACTTCTAAGTTTCTCGCTCGGCACGTTCCGGACCGGCAAACGCATCCGGCTTTTTTGCTTGTCGCTGAGGGGATCGCGCCCTAGAAGGCGCGGCTTCCATTCAGAACGACGGGTAGAGAGCCATGGCCGGGCCGCAATACGTATTTGTGATGAAGGGTCTTTCGAAGACCTATCCCGGCGGCCGCCAGGTGCTGAAGGACATCTGGCTGTCGTTCTATCCCGGCGCGAAGATCGGCATTGTAGGCGTGAACGGCTCCGGCAAGTCCACGCTCATGCGCATCATGGCTGGGCAGGACAAGGAATTCACCGGCGAGGCGTGGGCAGCGGACGGCATTCGCACCGGCTATTTGCCGCAGGAGCCGGAACTAAATCCAACGAAAGATGTGCTCGGCAACGTGATGGAAGGCGTGGCCAAGAAGAAAGCGCTGGTCGACCGCTACAACGAAATCGCCGCGAACTATTCCGATGAAACCGCCGATGAAATGGCGGCGCTGCAAGACAAGATCGACGCCGCCGGCCTGTGGGATCTCGACAGCCAGGTCGAGCAGGCGATGGACGCGCTGCGCTGCCCGGAGCCGGATGCGGATGTCAGCAAATTGTCCGGCGGCGAGAAGCGGCGCGTGGCGCTCTGCAAATTGCTGCTCGATGCGCCGGACATTCTGCTGCTCGATGAGCCGACCAACCATCTCGACGCGGAGTCCGTCGCGTGGCTCGAGCACACGCTCCGCGAATACAAAGGCTGCGTGATCCTCGTCACGCACGACCGCTACTTCCTCGATAATGTGACGAGATGGATTCTGGAATTGGATCGCGGCCGCGGCATCCCGCACGAAGGCAACTACACTTCGTTCCTGGAGATTCAGGACAAGCGCCTCCAGCAGGAAGGCAAAGAAGAAGAAGCCCGCGAACGCACTATCGCCCGCGAGCGCGAGTGGATCTCAAAATCGCCCAAGGCGCGGCAGGCGAAGTCCAAAGCGCGCATACAATCCTACGAAGAATTGCTGGCGAAATCCCAGGAGCAGCGGCAAGGGCCGGCGCAGATTCTTATTCCCATTTCCGAGCGCCTCGGCAACGTCGTGGTGGAAGCGGAGGGTGTCGAGAAGGCCTATGGCGATCGCCTGCTGTTCGAAAATCTGAATTTCAATCTGCCGCCTGGCGGCATTGTGGGCGTGATCGGACCCAACGGCGCCGGCAAGACGACGCTTTTCCGCATCCTCACCGGGCAGGAGAAGCCGGACGGCGGGAATTTGCGCATCGGCGACACCGTAGAGATCGGCTACGTAGACCAATCGCGCGAAGCGCTCGATCCCGACAAGACGGTTTGGGAAGAAATCTCCGGCGGCACCGATATTCTCGAATTCGGCAAGACAAAGATGAACAGCCGCGCCTATGTTGGCGCGTTCAATTTCCGCGGCGGCGATCAGCAGAAGAAGGTTGGGCTCCTATCCGGCGGCGAGCGCAATCGCGTACACTTGGCGAAGCTGTTGCGCGGTGGCGCCAATCTGCTGTTGCTCGACGAACCCACCAACGATCTGGATGTGGAAACCTTGCGGGCGCTGGAAGCGGCGCTGGAAGATTTCGCCGGCTGCGCGATGATCATCAGCCACGATCGCTGGTTCCTCGATCGCATCGCCACGCACATGCTGGCGTTCGAAGGCGACAGCCATGTGGAATGGTTCGAGGGCAACTACGCCGATTACGAAGCGGACCGCAAACGCCGCCTTGGCATCGAAGCCGACCAGCCGCACCGCCTCAAATACAAGCGCTTCGCGCGGGCTTAATTCGCGACCGGCTTTAGGTTCCGGAAGTGGATTTTTTCTGCGGGTAATCTTCACTGTATCCGCGCGTCATTTCCATCAGCTCGTCGCCGGTAATACCACGGATCGTTCTCCGTTCCGCCACTTCATACAGGCGCTTTTTGTATTCGCTCATCGCGCCGTACTTTTCAATCACGATAGTACCGGCTGCCGTTGCGCGCACTTCGACCCTGTCGCCAGGTTTGACGCCGGTAGCATCGCGCACAGTCTTCGGAAGCGTGACCTGTCCTTTGGCTGTCACCGCCGTTGCCATTACACACTCAGGTCGCACTAACGGCGAAAAGTCAATTCAAGCGAGAGTATAATCTATATACGCCCCGTTGAACGCACGCGCGCGGTACGCTGGCGCAGGTTCGCGATCAGCGCCTTCAGGTCTCCATTATGCTGGGCGAGGAAGGAGCTGAAATCATCCTGCTCGGTGATGGCCAGATCGAGTCCGGCGACCACGATATCGACAACGCTGAATTTGCCGCCGCTGTTATAGACGCGAAAATCCACTTCGATCGGCTGCTGGCCGGCCGGCGCTTGCGGATCCACCAGCACCGTGCGCACCAGTTCGTCGCCGGGGGCGCGCTGCATCGAACCGGTCACGCGAAGGGTCTGGCCGCTGTATTTGGAGAACTCCGCGCCATAGACGGCGAATGCGTAATTGCGAAAGGCTTCGACAAAAGCATCCTGATCGGCAGCCGAAGCCGTGCGGCGAGCCGGCCCCAGCGTGTACAGCGCGATGCGCCGAAGGTCCGTCAACGTCACCAGAAACGCGCGAAACTGCTCCTGCCGCTGCTCTTTGCTAAGGCTCGCATTGTTCAAAATCTGCAAGCCGCGCTGCACATTGCTTTGCACGAAGGCCTCGGCCGCAGTGCTTGCAGCGGCTGGGGAAGCAAATGCGGTTAGCGCAAGCAGGGCAACTGCAATGGCCCCGACGATGAATGTGTAGATCGAGTTCACGAACTTCGGCATAGCAATATCCCAATTGTTTCATCCGCCGATGGGTGCCTGCCGCAAACGTTGCGGCAGCCACCCCAACGCTTTTATAGGTTTGGCAGGTTCGTTACGTCCGGCTTGCCATTGCGGATTTCGTTATTTCGATTCTGGCGATAAAGGCTACGGATCGAGGCATAAAGATCGATCGATTGCCGCTCGATCGATTCCAGGCTTTCGAGATTGCGCGCCCGCAAATCGATTCCCTGGAGCACGCTCTTTCCCGCCGACCACCAGAACTTTCCGCGGAAGTGCGGCCAGTACGTCCACGGATCGAGGAAGATATCGACCACTTGTCCGGTGATGTCACGCGGCGGATCGGGACCGGCGATCGGCAGTACGAGATAAGGACCTTCCTCCACACCCCAGACCGCCAATGTCTGGCCGAAATCTTCCGTGTGGAACGGCATATGAAATTCCTTGGTGGCCACATCCATCAGGCCACCCAGTCCAATGGTCGAATTGACGGTAAAGCGCAGGAACGTTTCGCTGCCGCGCTCCGGTTCACCCTGCAGGATATCGTTCGCGAACGTGATCGGCAGATCGAGATTGACGAAGAAATTGTGAAGATCGTCGCGCGCGAAATCCGGCACGACCTGCACGTAGGTTTCCGCCACCGGCTTGATGACCGCGCGATCGACTTTATGGTTGAAGTCAAACACCTGCCGGTTGAACGATTCATACGGATCGTTCGCGCCGGACGGATCGGGCGCGGTTACGCAGCCCGCAAGCAACAGCGCCGCACCGGCGCCCACAGCCGAAAACAATCCCCGCATGCACCACCATTACCCAAATACCGCTCACGAAACGCGCAGATCCTGCTTCTGGCGCACGCGCGGAACGATCACAGGAGAATAGTTGGGAGAACAGTGCCGAAATCAAGGGTTGGCCCACGCCATTAACTTTGCCGGTGATACATTTCGAGGCACCGGGTGGCTCCTCAGCCACGGCGCTTGCATAAACACATAAAGATATGTTTATGTGTTTGACATGGATCAGCTGCTTTCGATGCTGCAGGGCGCTGCGGACCCCACCCGCCTGCGCCTGCTTTTCCTGCTCAGCGAGGCTGAGCTGACAGTGACGGAGCTGACTACAATTTTGCGCCAGAGCCAGCCACGTGTGTCCCGCCACCTGAAGCTGCTTTGCGAGGCCGGCCTGCTGGAGCGATTCAAGGAGGGCAGCTGGGTGTTTCATCGCCTGAGCGATGCTCCGCTAAGCGCCAGCTTCGCCAGAGCGCTGAGCGCATTGCCGCTTGCGGATCGATCGGTTTTCGAAGGCGATCGGGAGCGGCTGGCGAATGTCCGCGCTGCACGCGCCGAAGCCGCTGCGAAATTCTTCCGTGCGAATGCTCCGGACTGGGAGCGGCTTCGCTCGCTGCACGCGCCGGAGCGAAATGTGGAAAGCGCGGTGCTGCGCGCACTGGGCGGCGCACGCATCGATTCCCTGCTCGATGCCGGAACAGGCACGGGTCGCATGCTGGAACTGCTCGCGCCGCACATCCGGCGCGGCGTGGGCGTGGACGTAAGTCCGGAAATGCTTGCCATTGCGCGCCACCGGCTGGAGCGCGCCGGCGCGCAACATTGCCAGATTCGATTGGCCGATATCTATCGATTGCCATTTCGCACAGCGACGCTGGAAAGCGGCTTCGATGCCGCGCTGTTTCACCAAGTGCTGCACTATCTCGACGAGCCGCAGGCCGCCGTTGCGGAAGTGGCGCGCGTGCTGAAGCCCGGCGGGCGGTTGCTGATCGCCGACTTCGCGCCGCACGAACTGGAATTCCTGCGCACGGAGCTTTCGCACCGGCGGCTGGGATTTTCGGATCGCGAAGTCGAAAGCTGGTTCGCGGCGGCGGGGCTTTCGCCGATGCAGGTGGAAACCATCGAACCGGAGCAAAGTAGCGCAGGCGAGCCGAAACTCACTGTCAAAATCTGGATGGCGCAGGCGCAGAGCGCGAGAAGCGCGGCGGAGGCGGCATGAGCCTGCAACGCCTCGCCGCGCACAATCGGCCGCTGAAAGTTTCGTTCGAGTTCTTTCCCCCGCGCACGGCGGAGATGGAAGAGCAGCTGTGGCGGGCTATCCGGCGGCTTGAGCCGCTCGCGCCCACCTTCGTGTCGGTCACCTATGGCGCCGGCGGCTCCACGCGAGAACGCACCCACGCGACGGTCGAGCGCATCGTGAAGGAGACGACGCTCACCCCCGCCGCGCACCTCACCTGTGTCGCGGCTGCGCGCGAGGAAATTCGCGAGATTGTGGCGAGCTATTGGGCCATCGGCGTGCGCCACATGGTGCTCCTGCGCGGCGACATGCCGGATGCTTCCGCGTACTGCGCACATGCAAGCGGCTACGCCTCCACGCCGGCAATGATCGCTGATATTCGCACAATTGCGCCGTTCGAGATTTCCGTTTCCGCCTATCCGGAGTGTCATCCGGATTCGCCGTCGCTCGATCACGACATGGAATTGTTGCGCGCCAAGGTCGACGCAGGCGCCTCGCGCGCCATCACGCAATTCGGCTTCGACTCCGGCGTGATTGCGCGCTTCCGCGATCTGGTGCGAAGGCGGGGCATCGGCGTGCCGATCATTCCCGGCATCATGCCGAGCACCAATATCAAAGGCGTGCGGCGCATGGCGGCGAAAGCGGGGGTGCGCGTCCCCGAATGGCTGAACCGCGTGTACGACGGGCTGGAGGACGATGCCGAAAGCCGCAAGCTGATTTCGGCCGCCGTGCTAGCGGAGCAGGTAGAAGAGCTGCTGGCCGAAGGCTTCGACCAGTTCCACTTCTACACTTTGAATCAGGCCGATCTCACCTACGCCGCGTGCCGGCTGCTGGGCATTCAGCCGCGCGCAATTCCCGCAGAGGCCGCCGCATGAGTTGGACACGTGAATTGCGCTTTGCCTGGCTGAAGGCAGAAGCCGAGCGGCGCATTCTGCTGCTCGATGGCAGCTGGGGCGTGATGATCCAGGGCTACGGCCTGAGCGAAGCGGATTTTCGCGGGGAGCGCTTTGCCCATCACGGACACGATCTCAAAGGCAACATCGATGTCCTGACCCTGACACGCCCCGATCTCATTCGCGAAATCGGTCATCTGTATCTGTCGGCGGGCGCGGACATCATCGAAACCAACACCTTCACCTCCGCTGCATCCTCGCAGGGCGACTACGGGCTGTCACATCTCGTGGGCGAGTTGTGCAAGACAGGCGCGCGGCTGGCACGCGAGGTTTGCGACGAGCGGTCGACGCAAGAACGGCCGCGTTTTGTCGCCGGCGTGCTGAGCCCGACCAATCGCACGGCCTCCATTTCGCCGGACGTGAACGATCCCGGTTTCCGCAACGTCGGCTTCGACGAATTGCGCGCAACTTATCGCGACGCCACGCGCGGGCTGATCAAAGGCGGCGCGGATCTGCTGATGATCGAAACGATCTTCGACACGCTGAACGCCAAAGCGGCGATCTATGCGGCGGAAGAAGTGTTCGAGGAACTTGGCACGCGCCTGCCCTTCTGGATTTCCGGCACCATCACCGACCTCTCCGGCCGTACCTTGACCGGCCAGACGGCGGAAGCCTTCTGGCACTCGGTACGCCACGCGCGGCCGTTTGCTGTGGGCCTGAACTGCGCGCTTGGTGCCAAGGAATTGCGTGCCTATGTGGATGAATTGAGCCAGGTGGCCGACACGCTGGTCAGCGCACAT
>JAICVV010000338.1 GCA_025935155.1 Alphaproteobacteria bacterium | reverse complement strand
TTCCACTTCCGTGGATTCTGAATCGATAAAGCGGCATGTCGCGATTCGGCCCCCTCACCCCCACCCTCTCCCCCACTTCGTGGGGGCGAGGGAGAGTCATTGTCTTTTCTCAATCCGCATCGCGTCTGCGATCAGCGCTTCCTCCGCTTCGCGGAGGATATCTTCATGCGCTTCGCCGGCCACCATTTCCTTTGCAATCTCGAGCAGCGCCGGAACTGCCAGCGGCGACACGCGATCCAGCGCCTTTACAACGATTCGCCCCTTCACCCGGCGCAGCGCTTCCGACAGCCGCGCAATGTCTAGCAAGCCATGGCCGGCATCCTCATACGTCGCGCGCAGCAGGATGTGGTCCGGCTCATGCTCGCGCAGCACGTCATAGATCAGATCGGAAGAGAATGTGACCTGGCGTCCCGTCTTCTCCTCATTCAGCCCGCGGCGCTGGATGAGACCGGAAATAATCGCGCAGTTGCGGAAGGTGCGCTTGTAGAGCGCGGACTCCGCCAGCCACGCATCCAGGTCGTCGCCCAGCATGTCTTCGTCGAACAGCTTGTCCATGTCGGCGCCACCCATGTCACGCAAACTCCAGATGGCGAGCGCATATTCGTTGGCGGAAAAGCCGAGTGGACGCAGCCGCAAGCGTTCCAGCCGCCGCGTCAGCAGCATGCCCAGTGTTTGATGCGCCAAGCGGCCTTCGAAGGGATAGCAGACGAGATAGTGCTTCTTGCCGCGGGGGAAGGTTTCCACCAGCAATTGGTTCGGTGATGGGATGATGGAGCGCCATTCCTGAATCTTCAGCCATTCGCCGACCGGCTCCGGCAGCGATCCCCATGTCTTCGGGTTGGCCAGCATCTCGCGCACGCGGCGCGCCAAAAAAGTAGAAAGCGGAAACTTGCCGCCATTGTAGGACGGGACTTCCGCTTCCGGATCCTGCGTGCGCGTGACGTAGGCCGCGTTCTCGCGGATGCCTTCGAAGCGCAGCACGTTACCGGAAAACACGAAGGTGTCGCCCGGCGCCAGCTGCTCGAGGAAATACTCTTCCATGTGGCCGAGCACGCGGCCCGTTCCGCCCACCGGCCGCCCCTTGCCCAGCATCTTGATGTCGAGCATCGGCTCTTCGACGATGACGCCGGCATTCAGCCGGTATTGCTGCGCGATGCGGGGGTGCGAAATGCGCCATTTGCCGTCGCTCATGCGCCGCAGCTTGGCGTAACGGTCGTAGCGCTTCAGGGCATAGCCGCCGGTGGCGACGAAATCCACCACGCGGTCGAAGGTCTCGCGCGTCAGCGCGCGATAAGGCGAGGCGGTCTTCACTTCGCGATAGAGCGCATCGGCATCGAAGGGCGCGGAACACGCCATGCCGAGCACATGCTGCGCCAGCACGTCGAGGCCGCCGCGGCGCGGCGGATCGCCGTCGAGTTCGCCCGCCAGCACGGCATCACGCGCCGCTTCGCACTCCAGCACCTCGAACCGGTTGGCGGGCACCAGCACGGCTTGCGAGGGATCGTCCAGCCGGTGGTTGGCGCGGCCGATGCGCTGCACCAGCCGCGCAGCCCCCTTCGGCGCGCCGATGCAGATCACGCGATCCACCGCGCCCCAATCGATGCCGAGATCGAGGGTGGAGGTGCAGACCACCGCGCGCAGTTTGCCCCGCGCCATGGCTGCTTCCACCTTGCGGCGCTGCTCCGGCGCGAGGCTGCCGTGATGCAGCGCGATGGCGAGGTTGTCCTCATTGATGCGCCACAGCGCTTGGAAGATGCGCTCGGCCTGCGCGCGCGTGTTGACGAAGATGAGCGCGGTCGTGGAGGCGTGGATCGCCGCCATCACATCCGGCATGGCGTGATACGCCATATGCCCGGCCCACGGCACGTAGGACTCCGATGCGATGACTTCGATGTCCGGTTTGGCGCCCGCCTGCCCAATCACCAGCGCGGACTTCGCTTCGCCGATGGGCGGCTGCGGCGTGAGATAGCGCTGCAGCGGCGCGGGATCGGCCACCGTGGCCGACAAACCGATGCGGCGGTGCTTGGGCGCGAAGCTCTGCAACCGCGCAAGACCGAGCGCCAGCAACTCGCCGCGCTTGGTGTTGATCATGGCGTGCAGCTCGTCGAGCACCACTGTCTTCACCCGCGCGAACATGCGCTCCGCGTCGCGGTGCGACAGCAGCAGCGAGAACTGCTCCGGCGTGGTGAGCAGAATGTCCGGTGGCGAATATTTCTGGCGCATGCGGCGCGAGGCGGGGGTGTCGCCGGTCCGCGTCTCGATGCGGATGTCGAGGCCCATTTCCGCCACCGGCATTTCGAGGTTGCGGGCGACGTCCACGGCCAGTGCCTTCAGCGGCGAGATATATAAACTATGCAACGCGCGGGTCCGCGCCCGCTTGGGTGTTTCTGCCAATTCGATCAGCGTGGGCAGAAAGCCGGCCAAAGTTTTGCCGCCGCCGGTAGGCGCCACCAGCAGCACCGACTCTCCTGCCCGTGCATGCTCCAGCAACGCCAGCTGATGCGCGCGCGGCGTCCACCCGCGCGCGGCGAACCACTCCGCAAACGGCAGCGGAAGCGGGATGCTGGCGATTTCCTCATGCGGGAGCTGCACATTCATCCTTCCAGTCTAGCTCAAACAAATAACCTACAAGAGCCGACCTATCACGAGGCGTTCTGTTCAGGGTCACCCC
>JAICVV010000255.1 GCA_025935155.1 Alphaproteobacteria bacterium | reverse complement strand
TTGCGAAACCAATTCCCTTCGTCATCGCCGGTTCGGCGAGTCCGATTGCGTCAGGCGCTTACGCGCCGTGATGACGATGTGTCCAACAACCTTTGTAAGAACTGAAGAAGGAAACCGAATGGCTATCGCCACCCAATCCATCGCCACCCCATCCCGCGACGATTTCGCGGCCATGCTCGAAGCGAGCTTCGATACGCAGTCGCCGCAGGAAGGCAACGTCATCAAAGGCAGGATCGTCGCGATCGAGAATGACTATGCCGTGGTCGATGTTGGCCTGAAGACCGAAGGCCGCGTGCCGTTGAAAGAATTCGGCATGCCCGGCCAGCCGCCAAACGTGAAGATTGGCGACACCGTTGAGGTTTATCTCGAGCGGATCGAGAACGCGATGGGGGAGGCGGTGCTGTCGCGCGACAAGGCGCGGCGCGAGGAAAGCTGGATACGGCTGGAGCGCGCTTTCAACGACCAGACGCAGGTGATCGGGGTTATATTCGGACGCGTAAAGGGCGGCTTCACTGTCGATCTTGACGGAGCTGTAGCCTTCTTGCCCGGCTCGCAGGTCGACGTGCGGCCGATGCGCGATGTCGGCCCGCTGATGAACCAGCAGGAAAAGTTTATGATCCTGAAAATGGATCGCCGCCGCGGCAACATCGTGGTGTCGCGCCGCGCCGTGCTGGAAGAACGCCGTGCCGAAGAGCGCACTTCGCTCGTCGCGTCCCTGAAGGAAGGGCAGGTCATCGAAGGCGTGGTGAAGAACATCACCGATTACGGCGCTTTCGTCGATCTCGGCGGTGTGGATGGCCTGTTGCACGTCACCGACATCGCGTGGCGGCGGGTCAGCCATCCCACAGAAGTGCTCAACGTCGGCCAGACCGTCACGGTGCAGATCATCAAGATCAATCCGGACACACAGCGCATCAGCCTCGGTATGAAGCAGCTGATGACCGATCCATGGGAAGGCGTCGGGGCAAAGTATCCGGTGGGCGCGAAGTTCCAGGGCAAGGTCACCAACGTCACCGATTACGGCGCTTTCGTGGAGCTGGAGCCCGGTGTCGAGGGTCTCGTGCATGTCAGCGAGATGAGTTGGGTAAAGAAGAACGTGGCCCCGTCCAAGATCGTCACGCCGGGCACCGAAGTGGATGTGCAGGTGCTGGAAGTGGATTCCAACAAGCGCCGCATTTCGCTGGGCCTCAAGCAGACACAGGAAAATCCGTGGGAACAGTTCGCACGCGAACATCCGCCGGGCTCGACAATCGAGGGCGAGATCAAGTCGATCACCGAGTTCGGCCTATTCGTTGGCTTGGGCGAAGACCTCGACGGCATGGTGCATCTCTCCGACATCTCCTGGGAAAGGGGAGGCGATGAGGCCGTGAAGGATTACGAAAAGGGCCAGATGGTGAAGGCCAAGGTGCTCGATGTGGATGTGGAGAAGGAACGCGTCAGCCTCGGGATCAAGCAGCTCGAATCCGACCCGATGGACAAGGTCGGGCCATTGAAGCGCGGCTCGACCGTCACCGTCACCGTGTCAGAAGTGAACGATGGCGGCATCGAGGTGGAACTTGCCGATGGCCTGAAGAGCTTCATCCGGCGCGCCGATCTTTCTCGCGACCGTGCCGAGCAGCGTCCCGAACGCTTCGGCAAAGGCGACAAGGTCGACGTCATGGTAGTGAGCTTCGACAAGGGCGCGCGCAAGATCGGGCTCTCTATCAAGGCGCGGGAAATGGCGGAAGAGAAGGAGGCCGTGGCGCAATACGGCTCGTCGGACTCCGGCGCTTCGCTGGGCGACATCCTCGGCGCCGCGCTGCGCAAGCGCAGCACTAAGAGGGGGGAAGACGACGGCGAAGGGGGGGGAGAAGGAGAGTAACTCTCCCAGTCCTGCTCATTGTCGAATAAACCGCGCAGGGCATCCCCCGCGCGGTTTATTGTTCGCGGCACGGAACTCACGGTTTGTCAACGCATTGCCCAAGCGCCAACTCTCTTGGGGGAGCATTCGGCTTCGTAAATGACGAGTGGGTCGCGCCGCCCTTTTGCCCCACAGGCGTTAACCACGACTGCAGATTGAAGCCTTGAAGGCGGAGGTGGGTTGTCCTTAACTCGTTCGGCCGAAATGGAACGGATTGCGTCATGTCTCGTATAGCTTCCAGCGCAGGCTTGCTTGTTGTCACAGCCATGTCCGTAACGTTTGCACCGGGACAGCCAGCATCGGCCGCCAACTTCCAGGTTATCCACGATTTCACGGGTGGGGCCGACGGAGCGGCCCCCGGATACACATTGCTGCGGGACGGCAAGAAGGCCTTCATCGGTACGGCCAATCAGGGCGGCGCCGGTTATGGGACCGTGTTTCGTATCAAGCGGAAGTCCGGTAACTGGACGGTCAAGCCGCTCTACAAGTTTGCCGCCACCGACGGGCAACCGGGTTGGGGTGTTATCGCGGGCAAGAATGGCAGCCTGTTCGTAAATGCCAGTTACGCGAGCGTGCAGGGCGGACCTTGTGGAAGCGCCTTGGAACTCGATCCTCCAACAGCACCGGCTAGCCGGGCCAAACTCGTCAGTACCCTCCTGCATACGTACACAAAGTCAGAGGACGGCTGTCCCAGCGGAAATCTGCTCCGCGGCAGTGGCGGCAAGCTGTTCGGTGTCACGCAGAACGGGGGCGCCTACGGCTGGGGTTCGGTGTTCGAGCTCAAATTATCGCGCTCCGGCTGGAAGCAGACTATTTTGCACAGTTTTCAGGGGCAGGCGGATGGCGGTGCGCCCTATTCAGAACTGATCGGCGATGGTGCCGGCAATCTTTACGGCACCGCCTCATCCAGCGAAATTAATGCAGGAACGGTGTTCGAGGTCAGCCCGTCACAAAACGGCTGGGCATTCAAGGTCCTGTACACCTTCACAGGGGGGAACGATGGTGGGCAGCCGGTGGCAGCGCTGACCTTCGATAGCGGTGGTAATCTGTATGGCGCCACGACGTCCTCCGGCGCAAAAGGTGGCGGTACGATTTTCCAGATGACGCCTTCGGGCGATATTTGGAACTTTCAGGTGCTGCATAGTCTTTCGGGAACCGATGGTCCTGTGGCATCGCTGGCCATCGATAAAGCGGGTGCGCTTTACGGCACCAATTTCATGGACGGCGCCAATGGCTACGGTTCGGTTTTTAGCCTTTCGCCCGTAAGCGGCAAGTGGCGCTACAAGGACTTGCACGATTTCACGGGCGGCGCAGACGGCGGCTACCCTGGTGGCGGAGTGGTCTTCGATTCAAACGGCAACTTGTTCGGCACAACTGTTCTCGGCGGTGCGAATGGCGTGGGTGTGGTGTACGAGGTTACGCCGTAAAAGAATGTAGATATCCCGGGCGGCTGGGCGACGATGATTGCTTCCCACAACATAGCTGGTAAAGCTATCATCTGACTCTTGGTGAAGCCCGATAACCGCACAACGGCCGCCGAACTGTTTTTTTTAAATTCATTTCCGCCTGGAAACGGAAGTGCGCGGCGTCTAAAGATTATAGCGTGCGGGCCATTTCTTCGCGGGACCCCCAAACATTTCTGCGCAGCCACGAATTTCATCGGCCAGTTGCGCGAGCAAAAATGTTTTGATCGGTTCGGGCATTGCCAGTTTCGGCAAATTGGCCTTGCGGTTATATCCAGCCGCCAGTTTGCCGCTTTTCTTGCCCGGATTTCCTCCGAGGAATGTAATGATGGCCGCGCGCCCTGCCTCTGGCGTTGTTTCGACATCGTCGAAGAAAAAAAAGCGGAACGCCACATTCGGCGCGAACGTCGCCCAATTTTGCGCCACCTGCGTGGCGAAGCAGGCCCGGCGCACTTCGCTCTCTGCGAACCATCGGCCGAAGGCTTCGGCATCCTCCAGCAGCGTTGTATCGAAATGCCCTTCGCGGCTTCGCATGGAAAGATGGGACCAGACGCGCTCCAGCGGCTCACGCAGCATGAGCACAATTTTTAGCGCC
>JAICVV010000300.1 GCA_025935155.1 Alphaproteobacteria bacterium | reverse complement strand
CTCGCGGCAAAGGGAAACAACCGCCCATTGTTACCGGAGGCACGAAGCTCTGCATTCGCGGCACCGAGTTCGACCTCAACGGCGCCCAGCCCTGCTCCGGCAAAGGTTTCAGCAAGGCAGGCTTCGCCTTTACGGATACCCACGGACGCGCAGGCTACATGGCCAACATTGGGCAGAGCGGCTTGGTTCAACCGGGGCCGCAGCCACGCAAAGGCAAATGACACTGCCGGAAATCATGTGCTTGCCAACGCGGCACCCTTCCCGCAATTTCGCGCCGTGACACGCGATCTCGCATCCATCATCGACGACGCCTGGGAAAAGCGCGGTACGTTGAACAGTGCCACGTCCGGTCCTGTTCGCGAGGCAGTAGAGCATGCGCTTGACGAACTGGACTGCGGCCGCGTGCGCGTCGCGGAGAAAATCAGCGGCGAATGGCATGTGCATCAGTGGCTGAAGAAGGCCGTGCTGCTCTCCTTTCGCCTGAACGACATGAGATTGATCGAAGGCGCGCCTGGGGGCGCGGTGTGGTGGGACAAGGTGGATTCCAAATTCGCCGGCTGGGATGCCGAGCGGTTTCGCGCCGCGGGGTTCCGTGCCGTGCCCGGCGCCATCGTACGCCGATCCGCTTTCATCGCGCGCGGCGTGGTGCTGATGCCGTCCTTCGTGAATGTGGGCGCCTATGTGGGCGAGAACACGATGATCGATACCTGGGCAACCATCGGCAGCTGCGCCCAGATCGGCGCCAACTGCCACATTTCCGGAGGCGCCGGGATCGGCGGCGTGCTCGAACCGCTGCAGGCGTCCCCCACGATTGTCGAGGACAATTGCTTCATCGGCGCACGCTCGGAAGTGGCCGAAGGCGTGGTGGTCGGCGAAGGCAGCGTACTGTCGATGGGCGTGTATCTCACCGCCTCCACGAAGATTGTTGAGCGGGTAAGCGGGGAAGTGCTTACCGGCCGCGTGCCGCCCTATTCCGTGGTGGTTTCCGGTTCGCTGCCGCAGGGTGAAGGGCGGCCGTCGCTCTATTGCGCGGTGATCATCAAGCGGGTGGACGAGCGCACCCGCGCCAAAACCTCCATCAACGAATTACTGCGCGACTGATGCCTTCCGTCGATCCCGTTGCATTGGCGCAGGCGCTGATCCGCTGCCGCTCAATCACGCCTGCCGACGACGGCGCCATTGCCGTAGTAGCCAATGCCGTGGAATCGCTTGGCTTTGCATGCCATCGGCTTCGTTTCGAGGCGCCGGGCGCGGCACCCATCGAAAATCTCTACGCGCGGCTCGGCACTGCCGCGCCAAACTTTTGCTTCGCAGGTCACACCGATGTGGTGCCACCCGGCGATGAGAAAGCATGGCGGGTCGATCCCTTCGCAGCTAAAATCCACAACGATGTTCTTTACGGCCGCGGAGCAGCGGACATGAAGACGGCGATAGCCTGCTTCATCGCTGCCGTTGCACGCACGCTCCAGCACGGCGCATTGAGCTCCATCAGCCTGCTGATTACCGGCGACGAGGAAGGCCCAAACATCAACGGCACCAAGCGTGTTCTTGACTGGCTAAAGCAAAAGGGCGAGCGACTGGATCATTGCCTCGTCGGCGAACCCACGGCCGTGGCGAGCGCCGGAGACACGATCAAGATCGGCCGCCGCGGCAGTATGCGCGTCGAGATTACCGCGCGCGGGGTGCAGGGGCACACCGCCTATCCCAACCGCGCTGTCAATCCCATTCCCATCCTCGCATCCCTCGTCGGCCGCCTCGCAGAAGAGAAGCTGGATTCCGGTACGCCGCATTTCGAACCGTCTACGCTTGCATTCACCACGTTCGACGTGGGCAACCCGGCGGGGAACGTTTCGCCCGCGGAAGCGCGCGCCATCTGCAACATTCGCTTCAACGATTTGCATACGCCGGAGTCGCTGGTTCGTCGCATTGACACAATCGCCAGCCAGATCGCAGCACAAACCGGCAGCGAGATTTCCGTTACCTCCAGCGTTGGCGGAACTGCCTTTGTCACGCAGCCCGGACCGTTTACCGATTTGCTGTCCGGCGCCATCGAAGATGTAACTGGCGAGGCCCCGGCGCTTTCCACCACGGGAGGGACCTCCGACGCCCGCTTCATCAAGGACTACTGCCCGGTGGCGGAAGTGGGGCTGCCCGGCGCCACCATGCATCAGGTTGACGAGTGCATGCCCCTTGGCGAAATCCGCCGGCTCACAAACATCTACGCCGCCATTCTGGACGCGTACTTCCGCAATTCGCCAGCATGAACGAAGCGGCCATCGGCATCTTCGATTCCGGCATGGGCGGGCTCACGGTAATGCGCGCGCTGCTCGACCGTTTGCCGAACGAGAACTTTGTCTATCTCGGCGACACCGCGCGCCTGCCTTACGGCACCAAAAGCGGCGAAACGGTTTTGCGCTACGCGCGGCAGGCAGCAGACGCACTGATAGAGCGCGACGTCAAGCTGCTGGTGATCGCCTGCAACACGGCGTCGGCTTACGCGCTAGGTGCGCTGCAAATAGCAATTCCGTCCATTCCCGTGGTCGGCGTGATCGAGCCGGGCGCGGAGGCAGCATGTGCTGCGGCGCCGAACGGCAGGATCGCCGTGATCGCCACGGAAGGCACGGTGAACGGCGGCGCCTATCTGCGCGCGATCAGGCAGCGCAACCCGCGTGCTTCAATCATTCAGAAAGCGTGCCCACTGTTCGTTCCGATGGCCGAAGAAGGGCTGACGGATGGCGGCATCGCCGCCGCGGTCACGCAACATTATCTGGCTCCGCTGAAATCCGCGGCGCCCGATTGTCTCGTGCTTGGCTGCACGCATTTCCCCGTATTGAAGAACACGATCCGCGACGTCATCGGTTCCGAGATCGCCATCGTAGACAGCGCCGCAACGACTGCCCGCGCCGTTAAAGCGACTCTTGAATCCAAAAGCCTTGCCCGAAATGGATTGGCACCGGGAGAGCGGAAATTTCTGGTTACCGATGCACTGGAGCGTTTCGTCCGCGTGGGGCAGGTCTTTCTGGACGCAGCGATCGATCCGGCTGCAGTGGAATTAATCGACCTGCACTGAATCCGGACTGCTTCAAAGCAGGAGCCCCCGAGAACGGGGGCAACCCCTACGGCACCGAGGTAAACCCTTGCTATGCCGCCGGGGCCTAAGCTATGGCAGCAGCGGGCCGCCTTAGCTCAGCCGGTAGAGCAACGCATTCGTAATGCGTGGGTCGG
>JAICVV010000045.1 GCA_025935155.1 Alphaproteobacteria bacterium | reverse complement strand
TGAATATAGAACATGGGCGAGTGCGTCTTCACTCGCGCCTCTTTGCCGAAGGCTTTGCCCGCAATCACGCGCAGCTGCATATCCTTCTCATCGATCAGCGGCAGATCGGCCGCGCCGTGATGCGCAAAGCTTGGCGCCACCGCTTCGCTGCCGTCCGGCAGCGCCACCCAGGCCTGGATGCCGTGCATTGGCCCGCCTTCCGCGCGCGCTTTCTCGAAGCGCTCGGAATGGGTGATGCCGCGCCCCGCAATCATCCAGTTCACTTCCGCCGGGCGGATCGCCTGCTCCGAGCCCACGCTGTCGCGATGCACGATCTCGCCTTCGAACAGGTAGGTGACGGTGGAAAGCCCGATATGGGGATGCGGCCGCACATCCACCGTGCGCGGAATGCCGGGCGGAAACGTGACCGGCCCCATGTGATCGAAGAAGATGAACGGGCCTACCATGCGGCGCTGCGGATGCGGCAGCACGCGGCCCACTTCGAAGCCGCCGAGATCGCGGCGGCGCTGATCGATCACCAGCATGGGTCAGCCTCCTTCATCGGCAGCGGCGGCCGGCGCGACGCACGCGAGAGCGTGTTCGCCAAAGAAAGTTCCCATTCGAACCTCTGAAAATTGGAGGGGGTATCCCCCGCTCCATTCCCCACAGCACCAGATGTTGTGGCCCGGCGTGTGGAGGAGCAGTCGAAGTCAAAGATTCGCGCAAATTTGCGCACGCATTTCTCTCGTCCCCATCCAGTCGTTTCCATGGTCCGCGCGTCCCCTGTTCGTCGTGGGCGGCCCTGTGCCGGCCATCCACAACCCCTGCGCGTGGCGAAGGCATGGGTGACCGAGGCAAGCCCCGCCATGACGAAGAAGGTTTCAGGCGCGCTACAGCATGGTTCATGCGCGGGAGTGTAAGGCCGAATTGGCGGTGGGGAACGGATTTATTTTCGCGCGCGGTTCCACACGGCTTTCCGCCCTTCGAATGGGGAATGGCGGATAGGGATATTGCCGATGCCGGTGAAACAGCGCCGGTTCCGGATTTGGCCGTTTTACGGACGGCAGCAAGTTTATGGGCCGCCTGCAACCGTCGATGTGATGTACCAATCCTTCGAGCCGTTCGCGTTGGTGAAGCCGACGGACTGGTTGTGCAGGTTTAGCGAGTATGGCGCTGTGGAAGTATAATGAGTTCCGTCCAGTTTGTCGGATGAGCCGCCCATAACGATATTACACGCGTGCGCCGAGGAATCGACTTTCTTCACCCTGAACGTCCTGTTCATGTTCGGCGTAATGCTGGCTTGTGGAATCGTTATCGTTATGTCCGCGCCGGCGGCAGAAGGATCGCAGGCCCAGAACTCCGAACTGCCATCCAGAGTGATACTTGACGTAACGGTTGTCACGGCGAGGACCCCAGGGCAGTTCAGTGCGGGAGGGGGAGCAAACGTGTTTCCGCAACCAACAGCGGTCGCTGCTGCCGCCGTGTTCGCCATCACAAGGGGCACGCCAGGCAGGTAGTTGTTGCCAAGGCTGAGATTGGCCGGGTAGTTGCCTTCCTTGATGTAGGTGCTGCCATCGTAACTATAGAGATCTGCGGCATCAGCCTTGAATATGGTCGATCCCGACGAACCCTGAGAATTTGCCAGCGATACGCCGCCGGCATCCACCTCTATATCGATCCCGTTCGCTCCGCCGCCGATCGAGACGTTTGCGAGCCGGTTCGAGGCGGCGCAATCCGACTGCACCACGACATCGATGTTGCGATGCTGCCCCAGCAGCATGTTCGCGCCGGCCGCCTCGCAGGCATCTGTCTCGTTGGTCTGATCGTCGGGCGGCGCGGTGTGGATATGCCGCCCGTTTATCAGCAGGCTGACGATGTTGCCGCTGGGATAGGTGGGCGATGTTAGCGCCGCCAGGTTGCGGTCTGGCAGATCGTTGCCGTTGCCGGTTTCGCAATTGGAGAAGGAGGAGGTTCTTGCGCCATCGTAGAGGTGATATGAAACCAGATGCTCATATACTTGGCAGTTTACGGCGCGCATGCCACCGGAATTCTCAACGTAGACTCCGTCTCCCCAGCGGAAATTGGGATCGACCATGGCGCAGCCCGTATTGGAAGCAGGCGGCGGCGGTGCAGGATTCTTCAGTCCGCATGAGCCAGCGGCGCCAATGTATGTATTGTCTGCAAACTGGAAACTGTGCTGCCCACTGTCCATCGGGCAGGACAATGGACCAGACAGGTAAACAAGGCCCCTCGCAGGCCAGACGTTGACAACACTTAGTCCGCCGCTTGTGCAAACCCCGTCCGTCAAATCCGTGACTGTCTGTCCGATCTGCACATACTTCAGGTCGGAATTCGTCGGATCCATGCTAGAAATTACCAAGGCCGGATATCCGCTATCGTTCACCGTTGCTGGGAGAGTGACAAGTTTCTTCGACCCCAGAAGATCGAAGGTGCAGGGGCCCGTTCCGGTTGGGCAGGCCGTGTCCGTTGTGACCCAATAGCCGCTGGAAGATTCGGCGCCCTTGCCGGGTTGCGGGTAAATCCAGACGATGTCGTTATCGGCAAACCGGTAATTGTACCCGGGATCGGCGGGTGTCGTAACCACATCCACCGAAACGCGATAAAGGCTGTGCGTGTTGTCCCAGGTTATGGACTCAATCTTGAATCCCGCTTCGCCGGTGGTGACATCGGCGCCGATGGTGGTGTCGTCGATCCTCGGCACGTCGGAGGTGTGAATGGAAATGCCGGTGCCGCCATCGCACTTGACGTTCTGGGTCAGCGGCCCCGGCCCCTGCTCCGTAATGCAGGTGCCGAAGCCGACGATCCGCACATCGCGGATGTTTACGCCGCCGCCCTTGATGGAAACGCCGACGCTACGAGCGGCAGGGCCGGGTGTCAGGTGAGGCGGATTGCTGAAGGCGCTCTGGATGAACGATGACGCGCGCGTTTCGTTGACGCTGGCCGAATCGAGGTCCACGCATTGACTGGTCTGGCCGTAGCTGGGGTCGCAATCGGGATCGAACACCGAAGGCGAATACGGGTTCAGGAATTTCCCGTTCGCGCCCAATCCGCCCGTTCCGGCCTCGATAATGCAGCCGGACAGGCCGGAGCCGTTGTTAAGCAGGCTGACGGAGGGAGACGTGCCGGTGGTGGGGTTTACGATGGGACTGAGCACGATGGCGCCGGCAAGGTGAAGATTGCCGGTGCTGCCGTTCTTGAATATCCGGTAATCGGCTTTTCCCGGCGCATCGAAGCTTTTGGCGCCGCAGGTGAGGGCGACGTTGGCGGGGAGCGCCAGGTCTATCTCATTGTTGACGATGACGCCGCCGCCGGTGCTGACCGTGTAGTAGCCGTTATCGGCTGCGATGTTCATGCAGTTGACCAGCAGATCGGCGTCGTCCAGCTTCGCCGCTGCCAGATCGCTATGATCGATGCCGTCGCCGCGAACCCCGCACTGCCGCGCATCCACAATGCCATTCAGTCCGAAATTCTTGCGATACCAGCAGTTACTATCTTGGTCCTTGATGACGGTGCCAAAATTTGTGTCATCACTACCGCATGCGTGCTTATCGAAGTCACCGCCGCCCGCGCAGATCGCCTTGTCGTCAGATGGATAATAGCAAGTGACAGTCACCTGGTTGATGCCGCTCCAATTACCACCGAACAGCGTATCGGGATTTATGTGGTTGCCCGTCGGATCGAAGACCGCCGGAACAATATGCCTTGAAGCGTCAGTCGCGAAGCTCGCTGCACAATGGAACGTCGCCGCAAAGGCAAGAGTCGAGAAAAACAACTTGCGCGAAAGCATTCTTGCCCCCTTCGAATGTTAGGTGTGACATAGCAAAGGTGCACTTGGGCGGGTAAGCGTTGATTCGCAATGTAGTTAATTCGGCGGGATCGCAAGTAGATAGGGAAATCCGCCATTGATACTCACATCTTGGCCCCAAATCTTTAGAGGGAACCCGCTCGGAAGGCCCGATTGGAATTCTTGCGTGGTGAGTCCGGTCACGCCGCTGCAGTCGCCCTTCCCGCAGCCCACGCTAATCTCACTCGTATCCAAATCCCAATAATCTTCCGCACTTTGGTGACCAATGTTCTTGCCGACGAAGCCGCCAATTCTCGAGCGGCCCTTTGATGTCGCTGCTCCCGTCGAATACGAATCGTTGATTGTATCGCCGTAGCCAACCAATCCTCCTATGGAACTCTTGTGACCAGCTTGTACCTGGCCGGTTGCGTAGGAGTTGCTGATGTGATCACCGGCGCCAATGAGTCCGCCCACCCAGGTGTCATCGCCACCGGTTACCGTGCCTGTCGCATAGCATTGGTCGATCTGGCTGCCGACTCCGGTCAGTCCCCCCACGGCATGATTTCCGCTGACCGGCCCCCTAGCATATGACTGATCAATATTAGAACCGGACCCCACTAAACCTCCCGTTGCGGATCCGCCGGAGACGGGGCCATCCGCGCTCGATAGCGCGACGACGCCGAAGTTCCCACCGGTACCACCCACAAGACCGCCAACGCCACCAGATGCAGATCCAATTACAGTTGCGCCGGAGCTCGCGCCGACAATCCGGCCACCGTTATCACCCACCAAGCCTCCCATATCCGCCGCGGTTCCCTGAACTGTGCCATCCACAAAGAGGTGTTGAATCGTTCCATAATTTTGACCAACGAGAGCCCCTGCATAGTCGGCATCGGAGGAATAAACGGTCGCCCTCCTCAATTTGATGTCGCGCACAGTCCCATCGGCACTGATGCTTGCGAAAAAGCCCTCGCACAAAAGCCCGCTGCCTTTCTCAATTTTACATTTGGTGCTGTGCCTTATCGTCAGATGCGCGATGGTTTGCCCTAAACCCTCCAAAATTCCTGAAAAGCTAGTAGGTATCGGCACTTTCCGGAAATGGTCGCGCCTGGCATCGTAACTGTTTGCCAGCGCGTAGAAGCCGGAGGGATCGGCGGCAATATCGGCTGCCAAGGTGGCGATGTCCTGCACCAGCGTGTAGCTCTGCCCGTTGATGACAAGGCTGCTGCCGGTATCCCAAAACGTCACGCTACCCTTGTTCTCGAACAGTAAATCGCCGCCACTGCCGCCATCATTCGTGCTCAGAGTTAATCCCGCCGTTCCGGCTACCGTCACTGCCTTCTTCACGACGATCGAGCGCTGCGCATCCAGCGTCAGACGGCTGGTGCTCGTCCATTGCAATGGCTGATCGATCACGATGTCTTTCGCGAGGCTGCCCGTCTTCACCGCCACGTCGCCGGAAGCGAGCATGTTTGCGAGATCGGCGACATTCAGCACCGCCTTCTGCGCCGTCGCCGTGCACACCCCGCTATCGCAGCTCATGTTGGCGGTCGGCTTGCTGTTGATCTCCACATCCGCCCGCGCCGCAGCGCCGCTCATCAACAACGCCGCCGTGAAAGTAACCAGCACCGGAGTTTTCTTATTCATTGCCGCGCCTCCCGCAAAAGCGGCGGCAGTCTAGCCGAAGTCTCGCGAAAACCTAAGCCGCTTACTGTAAGACGTGGACGGCGCACGGGTGCCTGTGCCATGAAGGCCGGCTTTCATCGTGCGTTCCCCATGGCCAGCAAACCCAAGCCCGTCCGCAAAGCCGTTCTGCCCGTCGCCGGCATGGGCACGCGGTTTCTTCCCGCCACCAAGGCGGTGCCGAAGGAGATGCTGCCGGTGGTCGACAAGCCGGTGGTGCAATACGCGGTGGAGGAAGCGCGCGAGGCGGGCATCGAGCAGTTCATCTTCGTCACCGGCCGCGGCAAGGCGATTATCGAGGATCATTTCGATCATGCCTACGAATTGGAAATGCTGCTCTCCGCGCGCGAGAAAACGAACGAATTGCACAGCCTGCTGGAAGGTTTGCCCGTCACCGGCGCGGTGAGCTTCACGCGGCAGCAAAAGCCTTTAGGTCTTGGGCATGCTGTGTGGTCCGCACGGCATCTCGTGGGCGATGAACCGTTCGCCGTGTTGCTGCCGGACGATCTGCTGGTCGGCAAACCGGGATGCCTTGCACAGATGATGGAGGCATACCATCGCGTGGGCGGCGGCGCGGTGGTCGCGGCGGAAGAGAAGCCGTTGGAGGACGTGAAACGTTACGGCGTCATTGCGCCCGGCAAAGCGGACGGCAACGTGGTGGAAGTAAAAGGGCTGGTAGAGAAGCCGAAGCCCGCGAAAGCGCCATCGCGCCTGTGCATCATCGGCCGCTACATCCTGCAGCCGGAATTGTTTGCCGAACTCGACCGCGGGGAAACGGGCGCCGGCGGCGAAATCCAGGTGACGGATGCCATGGCGCGGCTGATCGGGCGCATGCCGTTCCATGCGGTGAAAACCACCTGCGACCGTTACGATTGCGGCGACAAGGTTGGCTTCCTTCACGCCAATATTGCCGTGGGGCTGACGCGGCCGGATATTGCGCCCGCGCTGAAAGCAATTCTCAAAAGCGTCCAGACGGAATGACGCGTGTGATTTCAAGCACATAGCGGTTGACGCTGCGCCCGATCCCATTACAGTAAATTCGCGGCAGGGATACCGGGCGGGTGCGCGTTCTCGCACTCCTTTCGGGGCATTGCCGGCGGTGAGGGGTCAGGCCGGGAGCGAGCGGGACCAGTGCGCAAGGCAGAGTTTCACGCTGCGCCTTTTGGCGCGCGCCTGGCGCGCCTGCGTATCCGCGCGGTATCGCTGGTTCTGGGATGCATCGCGGCTGCGGGCTTCCCCCTCGCCGCACAGGCGCAGAACGATCAGCCCACGGACATTCCGTTCGAGCAGAATTTCACCACCTATGGCGATGTGGGCCTGATGGAAATGCCGAGCGCGCGCATGGCGCCGGACGGACAGATGTCGCTCACCGTCGGCGATGTCGATGGGCAGATGTGGCGTGTCGGGCTTGGCTTCCAGCTGCTGCCGTGGCTGGAAACGACATTCCGCTACAGTCACATCCCGCATTTCTTCGACGATCGAACGCCGGTGTTCGACCGCAGCTTCGGCCTGAAGGTCCGGCTGTTCCAGGAAACGCCGTACACGCCGTCGGTTGCCATTGGCGCGCGCGACATTATCGGCACTGGCGTATTCGGCCAGGAATATGTGGTGATGTCCAAACGCTTCTGGGACATCGACTTCACGGCCGGATTGGGTTGGGGGCGCCTGGCGTCTACCGGAATGTTCACCAATCCGCTGGGCAAGATTTTCCCCTCCTTCTTTACGCGCTCCACCAATACCGGCCAGGGCGGCACCATCGATTTCGGCCAGCTGTTTCACGGGCCCGATACCAGCGTGTTCGGCGGACTGAACTGGCAGACGCCGATCGACGATCTCAATCTGATCGTGGAGTACAGCAGCGACCGCTATCTGCAGGAGCGCACGAACACGCACTTCTTCACGCGCATGCCGGTGAACTTTGCGCTCAATTACCGCGTGCTGGAGAACGCGTCGATCATGGCCGGTTATCTCTACGGCACCACCTATGGCGTTGCCCTGAACGTGCATTTCGATCCCACAACGGCGCTGTTTCCGCAGCACATCGGCCCAACGCCTTTGCCGCCCGCTGTCCGTAGCCCGGGACAGCGGCAATCGGCGCTGGATACGCTGAACAAGCAGAACCAGATCACCACCGTGAAGGGCGGCGGGCTTGCGCTCAATCTTGGCAACGATCCGACCAGCCTGCGGGAGATACTTTCTGCGGCACCTTCGTCCGCTGCGCGCGATTACGAAATCGACGGACATACACTGGCGATCAATGTGGACGGACCCGCAGACCTCGATGCGCAGTGCCGCATCTTCGCGCAGATCGCGGCGCAATCCATTCCCGGCATCGACACGGTTGCGATCACCGAACTTTCCGATCACGACGGCAATGTGGCGCTGTGCCCGGTGGTGCGCGAGAAACAGGAACTTGCCGGGCTTCCGCCGGAAGCTGTAGCCGCCGCCAATGGCGCGCCGGTGCTCGATGAGCAGACATTGCAATTCCGTCCGACCGTTGTGGACGCACAGGAATCGGAACGGAAAATACGCGAAGACGCCGACAAGCAGCGCCTGGAAATCGATGCCGTCTCCGTGAGCGGCGGAACGGTGCTGGTTTATGTCTCCAACACCAAATATTTCTTCGAGGCGGAAGCGATCGGCCGGATTACGCGCATCCTGTTGAGCGACACGCCTGCGAGCGTGGAAGTGTTCCGTATCGTTTCGATCTATCATGGCGTGCCGATGCGCGAGACCACACTGATGCGCAGCAATGTGGAGCGCATCATCAGCAACAACGGCTCCGGCGCGGAGCTTCGGGAATCCGCCACCATCACGGATGCTCCGTGGGACAATCCGGTACTCGACGCGCAGCAGGACGATTACCCGCGCTTCGGCTACTCGCTGTACCCACGGCTGGCGCGCTCGTTCTTCGATCCCAACAATCCGGCGCGATTTGGGCTGTTCGCGGATTTCGACGGCTACACGGAACTGTTGCCGGGTGTAACGCTTGAAACCATTCTGGAAGGCAAGGTGTGGAGCGACCTCGGCCAATCGCTGCCCAACAATAGTCTGCTGCCGCACGTGCGCAGCGATTTCCCGCTCTACTACACCGATGGCGCGAACGGCATCTCGATGCTTGACGCGACGTACCGCACGCGCGTTGCCTCAGACGTGTTTACCGAAGTGAAGATTGGCTATCTGGAAGACATGTTCGCAGGCGCAGGCGCTCAGGTGCTGTGGCGCCCGAATGGCGAACGTTGGGCGATCGGCGGCGATGTCTATCAGGTGTGGCAGCGAAACTTCGACCGGCTGTTCGGGCTGCAGAAATATCACGTTGTGACCGGACATTTGAACCTCTATTACGAGTCGCCGTGGTATGGACTGAACTTCCAGGTGCATGGCGGCCGCTATCTGGCCGGCGATTGGGGCGGCACATTGCAGATTTCGCGCCTGTTCTCGACCGGCGTGGAAGTGGGCGCGTTCGCGACCTTCACCAATGTACCGTTCAAGCAATTCGGCGAAGGAAGTTTCGACAAAGGCGTGATTGTGCGCATTCCGCTGGAATGGGCGCTGCCGATCTACACGCAATCGAGCGGCAATTTCGACTTCCGGCCGCTCACCCGCGATGGCGGACAGCGTCTTGTGGGCGACGACTCGCTTTACGACGAAACCACCCGCACCAGTTACGGCCAGATCGACGAGCACCTCGATGACATCATCTCGCCGTAACTGCATTGCCGGGGCGCTTGCCGCGTTGGCTGCCCTGAGCGGCGGTCTTGTGCTGACCGCCTGCAGCTCTGGCAGCGGCAGCAACTCGGCCGACTGGAACGAAGTTTACGGTATCGTCTCGCAGGCCTTCGGCGGACGGGCACCCGGCGTGACCATCCAGGACGCAGCGGCCATTCCGTTCGCGACCATCGGCATCCGCGTCGGAGACAGCTCGGAAGGCATTCTGGTGCTGGCGACCAACAACCCGCAGCAGCAATTGTGGACATCGGCATCGCACGTGGTGCTGCAGACCGAAAATGGCCGCGTGATGCGCACGGCTGGTCTGGAGCACAACCGGACCGATATTCATTTGCTGAAAGGGGACAGCGGCGGCCCGCCGCTGCAGGGCAGCGCGGAGACGCAATGGTCGGAAGATTTCGGCGATCTCCACCTTTACGGAGTGCTTGTTACCTGCCGCAGCGTTGTGATCGGCCCTGAAGGCGTGCCGAATTTCACCTCACGCATTCCCACGATCCATGTGGATGAGCAGTGTCATAGCGATACGCCAGACTGGACATTTACCAACAGCTACTGGATTTCGCCAAAGGATGGATTCACCTGGCGCTCTATCCAGCACGTGAGCCCGAAGCTCGATGCTCTGGAAATCGAACTTCTCCGTCCGCCCTCGAAGTAGCGATTACCCTCCAGCGTCATCGCCCGCTTTAGCCGCCTCCGCCAGGGCTACGGCGCGCCTTATGTATTCCTTGCCACGCCGAAGCTTTAGCTAGGCGGGTGCGGGCGACCCAATTTTCTCTATCAAATGGGTCGCCCGGACCGCGCTGTTTCGCGCGACCGGGCGATGACATGGTTTGTTTGTGCCTGAGAAGGTCACGCACTACAGAATAAAGCCGCGCTCGCGGAGGAACTCGATCACATCTTCGGCGGAATGCTCCGCTGACCGTTCCACGGTGCGAAGGGTGATGTCGGCCAGCTCCGGCGCTTCGTAC
>JAICVV010000350.1 GCA_025935155.1 Alphaproteobacteria bacterium | reverse complement strand
TGCAAGCGCTGATCGAGGCCTGAAGATGTTGTCCGCCAGTCCGCCCGCGCAGATTCCTGCCGCGGAGTTGAGTTTCGAGGCCGCTCTGCGCGAGCTGGAGGCGATCGTCATCAAGCTCGAACAGGGCGACGTGGACCTTGAGGATTCGATCGCGCTCTATGAGCGCGGACAGGTCCTCAAGGTCCACTGCGAACAGAAGCTGAAATCGGCCGAAAGCCGGCTGGAACGCATCGTCCAGGGCCCGAAAGGGGCCGAAGGTGTGGAGCCTCTGAAACTGGGCTGACGGCCAGCAGGGTCTGCTATAAGATAGGTGGGGAGCCGCGGGGGACCTTGACTTGTTACCTCTCCAGCCCGAGCTAATCGGGACGCCGCCTGTCCGCCTTCCGTGCCTATTGGATCAACCTTGAGACCAGCAGCCGAGCCGTAGCATGACAGGATCAAGCCAAACGCCGCTGCTGGACCAGGCGCCCGAACCGTCAGAATTGCGGAAGCTCCCACGCGAGCAACTGCGCCAGCTGGCGGATGAGCTGCGTCAGGAGACCATTAATGCGGTTTCTGTCACGGGCGGCCATTTGGGTGCCGGCCTCGGCGTAGTCGAGCTCACCGTGGCGCTGCATTACGTTTTCGACACGCCAGCGGACCGGCTGATCTGGGACGTGGGCCACCAGGCTTATCCCCACAAAATTCTCACCGGCCGCCGCGACCGTATCCGCACCTTGCGGCAGGGCGGAGGACTTTCCGGCTTCACCAAGCGCGCGGAGAGTGAGTACGACCCGTTCGGGGCCGCTCATTCCTCCACCTCAATTTCGGCGGGTTTGGGCTTTGCGGTCGCCCGGGACCTTAAAGGCGACAGCAATCACGTGATCTGCGTGATCGGCGACGGGGCCATGAGCGCTGGCATGGCCTACGAAGCCATGAACAACGCGGGTGCCCGCGGCGAGCGTCTCATCGTCATCCTCAACGATAACGACATGTCTATCGCCCCGCCCGTGGGAGCGATGAGCGCCTATCTGGCGCGGCTGCTCTCCAGCAAGGAATATCGCGGCATTCGCAAAGTTGGGAAGAAGGTGGCGGACAAGCTGCCGCGCTTCATGAAGGAGCGCGCCCGCCGGGCGGAGCGCTATGCGCGCGGTTTCGCGGTCGGCGGTACGCTGTTCGATGAGCTCGGCTTCTACTATGTGGGGCCGATCGACGGGCACAATCTCGATCACCTGATTCCGGTGCTGGAGAATGTGCGCGACATGAAGAACGGGCCGGTTCTCATTCATGCCGTGACGAAAAAAGGTAAGGGCTATCCGCCCGCGGAGGCCAGCGCCGACAAGTATCACGGTGTCGTCAAGTTCAATGTGCTGACGGGTGAGCAGAGCAAGTCCGCCTCCAAAGCGCCGAGCTACACGAAAGTTTACGCCGAGGCACTAATCGCGGAGGCCGAAAAGGATGAGCGCATCGTCGCCATCACCGCGGCGATGCCTTCTGGCACGGGGCTCGACCTGTTCGGGAAGAAGTTCCCCAATCGCTGCTTCGATGTCGGCATTGCCGAGCAGCATGGCGTGACCTTTGCGGCAGGTTTGGCCGCGGAAGGCATGAAGCCCTTCGCCACGATCTATTCCACCTTTCTGCAGCGCGCCTACGACCAGGTGGTGCACGATGTTGCGATCCAGAAACTGCCGGTGCGCTTCGCCATGGATCGCGCGGGTCTGGTCGGCGCAGACGGCCCGACGCACGCCGGCTCCTATGACGTGACGTATCTTTCGACGCTTCCCGGTTTTGTAGTCATGGCCGCATCCAACGAAGTCGAGCTGACCAACATGGTGGCGACGGCGGCGGCGATCGACGACCGCCCTTCAGCGCTGCGTTATCCGCGCGGCGAGGGGATTGGACTGGAGCGCCCGAAAGCAGGAACCCCGCTGGAAATCGGCAAGGGCCGCATCGTCCGCGAAGGCACCAGCATCGCGCTGCTGAATTTCGGCGCGCGCATGCAGCAGTGCCTGCTGGCAGCCGACAAGCTTGCCGCGCACGGGCTTTCCACCACCGTGGCCGATGCGCGCTTTGCCAAGCCGCTGGATCACGATCTCATCCGCCAGCTGGTGCGGGAGCACGAGGTGCTGATCACCGTCGAGGAAGGCGCCATCGGCGGATTCGCGGCGCACGTGATGCAGTTCCTGGCGCTGGAAGGCCTGCTGGATCGCGGCCTGAAAATCCGCCCGCTGACCCTGCCCGATTTCTTCATCGATCAGGACTCGCCCGAGAAGATGTACGTCACGGCGGGGCTCGATGCGCAATCCATCATGGCCACGGCGCTGAACGCCTTGGGCCGGGAACGCGAAGCGGCACTGAGCAACATCGCTTGACGGCAGTTTGCCGGCACTTCGGCGCGTGCGGTGGTTGCACGCTGCTGGATCTTGCGCCGGGCGCTTATCTGGAAATCAAGCGGAAGCTCATTCTCGACGCACTGGCGCGGCAGGGGATTTCCGATCCGCCATTACGAGAGATTATTGCAGTCCCGCCGCGCTCCCGCCGCCGCGCCACGCTGAAATTGCAGAAGCAGAACGGAGAAGTGCAAATCGGCTTTCATGCCGCGCGATCGCACGCGATC
>JAICVV010000018.1 GCA_025935155.1 Alphaproteobacteria bacterium | reverse complement strand
GGCAAGGCTGAAAAATCTCCTGAATTCAGCAGAAAGCAAATTGGCCGATATCGGTATCCGCCCCGACGAAGCCGAACGCCTGCTTGCGCCGGCGCGCGCTCTCGTAAATGACGAAGCGTTCTGGCGCGAGCAGGCGCACGGGCTTGCGCTTTTCGTGAGCACCCACGGAATGCGGTCGTTCAATTTGCCGGTCGAACCGCGGGAGCATGTTTGCGCCGGCGAGCGACTTCATCTGTTTCCCCTTCTCTCCCTGCTGGACGGAGACGGGCGATTTCTCGTCCTCACAATCAGCCGGGAGCGCGCGCGACTGTACAGTGCGGGCCGCGACACCATTGTTCCGGTCGAAATTGAACTTCCTGAAGGCGTGCAGAGCGTGATGGCCCGTACTGACTACGAGGGTGAGAACGCGCCCGAAGATTACCGCAAGACGGAAATCATCCAGTATCTCCGCGAAGTGTCGAACGCGGTGGAAGAATATGCAAGGCGCGAACGCCTTCCTATCGTTCTGATTGCGTTGGCGGAGAATCAAGGGCAGTTCCGCTCATTGGGCAACCATCCCGACCTTCTCTACACCGGCATTGACGAAAATCCGGATGAGATGACGGAGCAGCAGCTGCTCCAGCGCGCTCAGAACGCGCTTCAGCCCCTCCGGTCGGACGCGGACAAGCGTCTTGTGGAACGCTTTTGCTCCCTGATGGGCGGCAGCCACGTTTCTACAGATATCGACGAAATCGCCGGTGCCGCGCGAGACGGCCGTGTGGATACCCTCATCCTGTCGGATCTCTGCGAACCGCAGTTGGACGACGCAACGCTGGACGAAGCGCTAACCTGGTCTTTGCGCAAGGGCGGCCAGGCGCATGTCGTCCCGCAATTCATGATGCCTGCTGAGACACCCGCGGCCGCCATCCTGCGTTACTGAGGTTATCGATGGACATTCCGCTTGAGATCGCTTTCCACAACATCGAGCCTACTGCCGCCATGGAATCCCTCATCCGGGAACATGTGGAGCGGCTCGAGAAACTCTACCCGCATCTGGTTGGCTGCAGGGTTTCTGTCGAGATGCCTCACAAGCAACATCGCAGCGGAAACGTTCCGGAGGTGCATATTGCGATGCGCGTGCCGGGACGCGAGATTGCCGTTAGCCGCGAACCGCACAAACCAGCGTTGCGCCATGCCGCGCCGAATGTGCACACATCCATCAAGGAAGCATTTCGCGCGGCAGAGAAACGGCTGACGGATTTCAAGCAACAGCAATATGGCGAGGTCAAAGCCAAAGAGATGCTTGTCCACGGTGCGCTGCAACAGCCGGTTCAGCAGAGTCAATCCCGACAGATCGATAGTGGGCGCGGCATGGATTGAACATGCGACCTCCCGCGTGTGAAGGGAAGCAGAAATCCAGAGATTCCGTCAAGAACGCTTCGAAATTTGCGCTTTCCACAGATGAGCCACGTGCCTACCCGAAGCGGCCAGTAACGTAGTCGGCTGCACGGGTGGTCCGTGGATTGTTGAACATCCGCTCGGTCGTGCCGTACTCAACAAGCCGGCCCAGAAACATGAAGGCCGTTCGGTCGGACACCCGCGCGGCCTGCTGGAGGTTGTGGGTGACGATCACAATCGCGACCTCCCGCTTCAAACTGACGATGGTGTCTTCGAGCTTGGCGGTGGAAATGGGGTCAAGCGCGGAAGCGGGTTCGTCGAGCAGGAGAACTTCGGGACGCACCGCCATGCTGCGCGCGACGCACAGTCGCTGCTGCTGCCCACCTGATAAGCCAAGGGCCGGGCGGTCCAGCTTGTCTTTCACTTCCTCCCACAGCGCCGCGCGGCGCAGGCTCTCTTCCACGCGCACACTCAAATCGGCTTTGCGCAAGGTTTCATAGAGCCGCACGCCGAAAGCAACATTGTCGAAAATCGACATCGGGAACGGGGTGGACTGCTGGAACACCATGCCCACGCGGGATCGTAGCCAGGGCAGGTTCACCTTGCGGTCGAGGATGTTCTGGCCGTCCAGCAGGACCTCACCTTCCGCCCGTTGGCCCGGATAGAGGCTATACATTCGGTTCATCACCCGCAGCAGGGTGGACTTTCCGCAACCCGAGGGGCCGACAATCGCCGTTACTGTCTTGTTTGGGATTCCCATACTGACGCCGGAAAGCGCCTGCTGCGTCCCATAATAGAAATTCAGATCGCGAACAGCGACCTTCACCTGCTCCTGGGGAACCGCATCGATGAATTGCTCCGGCAATGCGGACATCTCGGCGAGGGGCGCGCGAACTTCAGGCAAATGCATAGCAGCGACATTGCTCATGGATGTTTCGCCCGTGTGGCAAGAATGCGCACAACAAGATTGATCGCTAACACCGTGAGCGCGATCAGTAGCGCACCGGCCCAGGCAAGATGCTGCCAGTCCTCATAGGGGCTGAGCGCGAAATTGAAAATTGTAACCGGCAAATTGGCGACGGGCCGAAGCAGATTGACGCTGAAGAATTGATTGTTCAGCGCGGTAAACAGTAGCGGTGCGGTTTCGCCGGAAATTCGCGCGAACGCCAGCAGTGCGCCGGTGACGATCCCGCCCGCCGCCGTCCTCCACAAAATCCGGCGGATGATCACCCAATGGGGTGTTCCCAGACCGACGCCCGCTTCGCGCAATGCGCGGGGCTGAAGCCGCAGCACATCTTCTGTGGCCCGCGTAACGATGGGCGCCGCGATCAGCGCCAGGGCCAGCGAGCCTGCAAAGGCGGAAAAGCCGTGCAGGGGTCGCACCGCAATGATATAGACGAACAGGCCGATAAGAATGGACGGCGCTGAAAGCAGCACGTCGTTGATGAACCGAACCGTCCGCGCATACCGGCCTTCGCGGCTATATTCGGCAAGCCAGGTGCCCGCCAGCATCCCCACCGCGATGCCGAGGATCATGGCGGCAGCGCATAGCGTCACAGAGCCGAGAATCGCGTTGCGCAAACCTCCCGCCCCACCGGGCGGAGGCGTGTCTTCCGTGAAAAGGCGGAAGCCGAACGCGCCTATTCCGTTGCGGAACAGCGAAATCAAAATTGCAGCGAGCACAACGAGCGCGACTACCGTCGCCAGAGCACAAACAGTAACAAAAACTCCATTGTAGAGGCGGCGGCGTCCGCTTCGGCCGAGTATCATGCCGTCCCGTGTCATGCGGCATCCCCGTGGCCGAGCAGAGCCCGCGCCAGCGCCAGCACGACGAAGGTGATGAGGAACAGCGCGAACCCGAGTTCCAGAAGAGCGGACATGTGCATGGGACTGGTCGCTTCGGCGAATTCGTTGGCGATCACCGAGGAAATTGTCGCGCCGGAATCGAACAATCCGCGCGGCAGGCGATGAGAATTGCCGATGACGAACGTTACCGCCATCGTTTCTCCGAGCGCCCGTCCGAGGCCCAACATAACGGCGCCAACGGCGCTGCGCCTGACAAAGGGGAGCGTCACCGACCAGACGACCTCAAGTGGCGTGCAGCCCATTCCATAGGCAGCCTCCCGCACTCGGACCGGAACCGATACGAACAGCTCGCGCAATGTCGCGGCGATATAGGGCAGGATCATTATGGCGAGAATGATCGACGCCGTGAGAATACCAGAGCCGTTTGGGATTCCGGAAAACAGGCGCTCCCATACGGTGCCCGGCGGCGCCCAGGACATGAGAGGCGCTTCGATGTAGGTCGCGAAGAAGGGGGCAAACACAAAGAGGCCCCACATTCCGTAAACGATGGAAGGGATGCCTGCGAGCAACTCCACGGCGATACCAATGGGGCGTCGCAGGATGGCAGGACAGAATTCGACCAAAAACACTGCTGTGCAGAAGGCAAGCGGCAGCGCCAAAGCGAGCGCCACGGCGGACGTGATCAGGGTGCCGACAATCGGGCCAGCACCTCCGTAGGTATCGGTGACAGGGTTCCAGACCGTCGATGTGAAGAAGCCGAGGCCAAATGTGGAAATCGAAGGCCAGCCGCCCCAGACCAGCATGACGCAAAGACCGACGGTCGCGCCCAGTAGCGCGAGGGACGCGGCGCTGCACGCATACCGGAACGCGCGCTCTACCCGCTGTCCCCGCACATGCACATGCGGAAAGAGCGGGTGCGGGCTAGAAACATAAGCCTCGGACATGAGAGACTTTGTGGGCTACTGCCGGTGCCGTTTACGAGACCTGTGTCACGGTTTTATGACGGTCCCGCACCTCCGGCTTGAACCCAGTGTCGCAAAAGCGTCACCGACTTGAGGCAGCATTGCCACGTGCGCGTCTTGACCCTTCCCTGGCGCCGCCCCGCGCCGCCGCCGCAGTTCGAGGCCGCTAATCCGGCAGCTCAGACCGAGTTCACGCTCTTTGCTGCCGCGCTCCAGGAACTTCCGGATGCGGTCCTCGTCGTCCGGCGCGAAGGCGCGGCGTTATCGAAGATCGTCGCAACCAATGCCGCTGCGCGCGAGATGCTCCGCATCCCGATAGATGGCGAGCAGCTTGTGTCCGTTTTACGTGATCCGGGCGTGCTTGCCGCCGTTGAAACCACGCTCACGACCGGTAAAGAGAACACGCTGACCTATGACACGGGTGGCCTACGGTCGCAGGCACTGCGCGTCTGGGTGCGTCCGCTTCCGACGGCGCAAACTGCGCTGATCGTGCTGCGCGACGAAACTGAGGCGCGCCAGGTGGAGCGAATGCGTGTCGATTTTCTCGCCAATGCCAGCCACGAATTGCGCACGCCGCTGGCCTCACTCTCCGGGTTTATCGAGACTTTGCAGGGCCACGCCAAACAGGACGCGGACGCGCGCGACCGCTTTCTCGACATCATGGCTGGACAGGCGAAGCGGATGAGTCGCTTGATCGACGATCTGCTGTCGCTCTCACGCATCGAGATGAACGAGCACGTGCCACCTTCCGGCACCTGCGATCTTTCCTTAATCGCGCGCGAGGTGGCGGACGGACTCTTGCCAACGATCTCGACCAAAAATCTGCGAATCGAACTCGATGTGCCATCGCCGGGGGAGGCGATTGCTGTGGGTGACCGCGACCAGATCGCACAAGTTGTGCAGAACCTGCTCGACAACGCCGTGAAATACTCTCCGGCTGGTGCGCTAGTCTCGCTAACCATCGAAACGGACGCCGCACTCAATGCTAACACATTGGACGCTGAGCGGACGAGTTTGCGTGATTCCGGCGGAGGGCGCCTTACTCTGCTTGCGCCCGAGCGCAGTTACCAGACCCGTTATGTGGCTATCCGCATTGCGGACCGTGGCAGAGGCATCGCGCGTGAGCATTTGCCCCGCCTCACCGACCGATTCTACCGCGTGCCCAGCCAGAAAACTGGCGAAATCTCGGGCACCGGGCTTGGCCTCGCCATCGTGAAACACATCGTCAACCGCCACCGTGGCGCGGTGCTGGTCGAAAGCGCGCCAGGCTTGGGCACCGCTTTCACGGTCTACTTTCCTCGCGCAGTCACTATGGGCGAAGGCGCATCGGCCCCCACTGTCACGAAACCTTTGTAAAACTGTCATGCGGATCGTACATCGCCGACGCAGGTTGAGGGTGGCCTAAGCGAGCCGCCATCCATGATGACCGAACATACGCTGAAGTTTTTTGAAGAAGAGCTGACCCAGCTGAAAGCCGATGTGGTGCGCATGGGCGGCCTTACGGAAGCCCAGGTTGTGCAAGCGGTCCGGGCGGTCGCCTTGCGAGACGTGGTTCTCGCCGAATCGGTCGTCGTCACGGACGAGCAACTGGATACGCTTCAGCACGAAATCGAGCGCTGCTCAATACGCCTGATTGCCTTGCGCCAGCCCGTAGCCCAGGACCTGCGCTGCGCGGTTGGCGCGCTGAAGCTCAGCTTGATTTTGGAACGTGCCGGCGATTACGCCAAGAACATCGCGAAGCGTGCAATGGTGATCGCGCACGCCCAGCCTCAAATTCCTCTCACCCGTTCGGTGCAGCGCATGGGTGAACTTGTCGCCGCACGGCTCAAGGAAGCGCTGGACGCCTACAGCAGCGGCGATATTGAAGCAGCCAAGAGCGTGTGGAACCGCGACGAAGACATTGACGAGCATTACAACAGCCTTTTTCGGGAATTGCTCACCTACATGATGGGCGATCCACATATTATCGGGACCTGCGCTCATCTGTTGTTCGTGGCGAAGAACCTGGAACGGATCGGCGATTACGCGACCGGTATCGCGGAGATTGTCCAATATGAAGTGGCGGGCGAGGATTTCACGGATCCGCGCCCAAAATGGAGCGGTGTGGAACCAGCGCCGCCCGTATCTGAGGTCGAGGCATGAAACCTAGCGTTCTGGTGGTGGAGGACGAGGAGGCTCTCGCCACTCTGCTCCGCTACAACCTTGAGAAGGAAGGCTACGAAGCCATGGTCGCGGCGGATGGCGAGGAAGCCATGCTCGCGATTGACGAGAGAATGCCCGACGTGGTGCTGCTCGACTGGATGCTCCCGAACGTTTCGGGCGTGGAAGTCTGCCGGCGTTTGCGCAGCCAGCGGGAAACGCGCAACCTTCCCGTGATTATGCTCACCGCGCGCGGAGAAGAATCCGACCGGCTGCGTGGTCTGGAAACCGGTGCTGACGATTACGTCGTCAAACCTTTCTCTATGGCGGAGTTAATCGCCCGCATCCGCGCGGTGCTGCGGCGCATCCGGCCTGGCCTGGCAGCGGACCAACTGCAATACCAGGAGATCGTTCTGGATCGCGTCCGCCATCGAGTCACGCGGAACGGCCGCGAATTGCATCTGGGACCGACAGAATACCGGCTGCTCGAGCACCTCATGCAGTATCCCGGCCGCGTGTTCAGCCGCGAGCAACTGCTGGACGCGGTGTGGGGCTCGGATGTTTACGTCGAAACGCGCACCGTGGATGTGCATGTCGGCCGGTTGCGCAAGACCCTGATGACGGAAGGCGGCTCCGATCCCATCCGCACCGTCCGCTCCGCCGGGTATTCGCTGCAAAGCTGATCCACTTGGCTCGACAGCAGAAGGGCGAGGCTGTCGCCTCGCCCAAGCCGCCAGAGATATGCTCGCAACAGGGCTCTATTGTCCCGAGCCCTGAATCTGTTTCCAGCTCGCCTCGATCCTGCGAACCACCGTGTCAGGCAGCGGAATGTAGAGCAGACTTTCGGCCATCTGATCGCCCTTCTCGTAAGCCCATTTGAAGAACTTCAACGCTTCCGCCGAAGCCGTCGGATCCGATGGTTGCTTGTGCATCAGGATGAAGGTCGGGTTTTCGATGGGCCAGGACTCGGCACCCGGCTGGTCGGCGAGGATCATGTAAAAATGATCCGCATGATCCCAATCCGCATGTGACGCAGACGCCTTGAAGCTTGCCATGGTCGGGCTCACGACTTGCCCATCGTGATTTTTCAGTTTCGTGTAGCGAAGATGGCTCTGCATCGCATAGGCATATTCCACATAGCCGATCGAGCCCGCCGTCTGCGCCACGTTGCCGGCTACGCCTTCGTTGCCTTTGGCGCCGATGCCGACAGGCCAATCGACCGCTGTGCCGGCGCCAACCTTGTCTGCCCACTCCTTGCTGACCTTCGAAAGATAGTTCGCGAAGATGAAGGTTGTGCCGGAGCCGTCCGAGCGGTGCACAACCGTGATCGGCATATTCGGCAGGCTGAGCGAGGGGTTGAGCTTTTTGATCGCCGGGTCATTCCATTTCGCGATTTTGCCGAGATAGATGTTCGCGATAGTCCCGCCATCCAGCACCAGCGTGTTCGAGGGAATACCCGATACGTTATAGATCACTACCTCCGCACCGATGACGGTTGGGAACATCACCAGTCCCGCCGCCTCCTGCTCTTTCGGCTTGAGCGGCATGTCGGAGGCCCCAAACGTCACCGTCTTGGCCTTGATCTGCGCGATGCCGCCGCCGGAGCCGATGGACTGGTAGTTCAGGCTCGTGCCGCTGATACCTTTGTAGGCCGCCGCCCACTTGGCATAGATCGGATATGGGAAGGTCGCGCCCGCGCCCGAGATTTCCGCCCCCGATACTTGCGTAATGGTTGCGGAAACCGCTAGCGCAGCAAGGGCAATACTAAAAAATTTGAAGGTCATTGTTCGTTTCCTTTTGTGCGATCAGTTGGTGAATTGCAGCCGGATTCCGAGGACGTTCAGGTCCTGACCCACCTGCACATTCGAGCCGGGTGCTGCGATCTTGGAGACATGGGCGATGCCGTCGTTCAGCTGTAGCTTGATGTTGTTGTTCAGATACCAGTTCAGCCCCAGCATCATGATGCGTTCCTCGCCACCCGCGATTCCGCCCTGCGTCAGCGTCAGCGGATCGGCCACCCGGCTCTGGTTCCAATTGAGGTCCGTATCGCTGTAGCGGGCGGTCAATTCCCATGCGCCCCAGGAATCTCCGGACCACGAGAATGGGGAGACGACCTTCGGCGCGCCGAAGCCGCCAACTTCATTGTTTGTCTGTGAAACCGTATAAGTCTTGGGTTCGCCGGTGAGCACCCACGATCCCTCCAAATACCAGCCTGAGAATTCCGGGCTGTCACCTGCAAGGGTTTCGATACCACCGCTAAAGACGGGTTCGCGATCCACGCTGAAGCGGGCGTACTCGCCACCGAGGTAGAAGTTCTCCAGGTTCGCGCCGCCGCTGAACGCCCACATATTGGCCGTCTTGGCATTGATGCCGCCCGTGCTGATCAGCCGGTCGCCATCCTCGCGAAATTCGGGGCGGTCCTGCAGGTTTATTTGGTTGTTCGAGCCCGGCACGCAGCCGGCGCATCCGCCGGTGAAGGCATGCGCATAATCGCCGCTGAGGCTGAGATTCGAAATGCCATCCGACCACAGCCGGTAGGCGCCATGGAACAGAAGCTGCGTCTGTTCATCGCCGCCATTTCCATGACCGACCGTCGATTCCGTTTTCGAGCCGGTGAAGGCGGCATTGAGAACGAGGTTGTCGTCGGGCATGAACGCGCCCTGCTTCTGGTAGCGCACCTCGATTCCCTTGCGGCTGTCGCCTGCGCCGAAACTGTCGGCAGCAATATTGTCGATTTCCGGCCGCTCCAGGAATGGCAGCTGACCGGATGACATTGTGCCTTCATACATGAACGCAGGCTCGATCACGCCCGCGTTCAGCTCAAAATTCGGAACGCCGAGATAGGCGACGCGCGCGAGGCTTAGCCTCGGGTCAGTCTCCGCGCTACCGCCCCCGCCGGCGTTGTAACGCAGCTCATACCAAAAATCGTTGAAAGCCTTTCCTTCCACGCCGAAGAACGCGCGCCGCACCAGCGCGCCCGACGACAAGTCCTTGAATTGGACGTCCCGCGTCGGAGTAACGGTATTGACATCCGCGCCCTGAAAATAATTGACATCGTCGAGTTGGAAGCGGATGCGGATCGCCAGGCTGAAGCGCCCATCGCCACTTTTTACCGTTGGCCGCGCATTATCGAAGCTCCATTGCGTGTCGCCGAAGCTCTGCTCCAGCGTTGAGAGTCGCGTATGCTCCGCCGCCTCTTTTTCCCGCTGGGCATCGAGCTGCTCCTCCAGCCGACGCACCCGCTCTTCGAGATTCGGACTTGTATCCGGAGCCGATGGCGCTGTTGCTTGCGCCCTTGCGCCGCCATTGATTCCACTGGCCGGTGCGGCAACCTTGGTAATCGCGATGGTCTTATGATGGCGTTTGTGCTTGTGGACTTTAATGCTGGTCTGGGCTTGCGCTGTGCCGAGCGCCAGCAGCACGGCTGCGCCGCTTGTCAGTAGGTGCTTCCCGCTCATGATCTCTCCGTTCGATGAAGCGTTCGGCTTCAAAGCCCGGCAGACGAGCGTCAGCCCGGAAGACTCAAAGCCGCCTCTTCACGAACACGCAGTCGCAGCTGAGTGCGAAAGGCCGGTGACATCTCGATGTCAGTTCTGTGAAGATTAAGCGGGCCTAAAGCGGCCCTTTGATTGGCCAAGAAAGCTCGCGATCTTGGTCCCGGCACATTGAGGTCGGAGTTGGTGGGCGCGACAGGGATTGAACCTGTGACCCCTCCCGTGTGAAGGGAGTGCTCTCCCGCTGAGCTACGCGCCCGTACGCCGCCTATAGGGCGGCTCCGCGAACCCCGTCAAGAGAACTGAATCTCCGTAAAAAACCCCGGTTCTCGCGGGATGCAAGAACCGGGGTCTCCAAGTCAGCGGGCAGCACGGATTGGCTGCTCTCGCATTCTTACGGGCTCGTGTAATTTCCCGTGCTGCAGGCGTGTTTGCTGTTGAGGTAGTACTGCGTCACCTCCCAGCTGCCTCCGACACCGTTCAGGGTGCCGCTGCCCCCGCACTTGTCGCCAATCTCGAAACCGCTTGCGTCGTTCCAGGCTTGCGGGAAATCCGGATTGGAGCCAGGGGTGGGAACGTTATCCGTCGTCGCTTCGGCAAACTCATGCGAGGCCGCGAACGTCAGGAATCCGAAACCGCCGTTACATTCGGGTTCGACGCTGTAGAAGATGTTCGTCTTCTTCGCGATTTTCGCATCGTTGGTCGCGAAATGATAGGCGCCGAAGCTCTGGCAGGAAATCGCTCCGTCGAGGTTGATGGTGATGTCGGCCGGGAAATAGATCATGTACAGCGTGTTCGGATCGCGCGGCGGCAGAACGCCGTCGCTGATTTGCCGCTCGATTTCTTTCTGCACGTCCGCATCGGTCAGCGACTTGGACGTGTTGTGCGGCTTCAGCTGAACCTGGCCGAGATAGGTGCCACGGCGGATTACCTGCTTCGTGCCCTTGTGGCCGTTGATCGTCTGCACGCCTTTCGTGCTGTATTCTTTCATCTGGTCGACATACGTGCTGTTCACCAGATCGCCCGTGAACAGGGGCACATTGTCTTTCGTAAACTGGAGCACGTCCTTGTTCCAGATCACGGACACGACCTTGGAGCTCGAGAATACCGAGCCGCCGTAATAGTTCATGTCGAGAGCGGGCGGAGGAACCTGGGCGGCCACATCCTTGAACGATGTGGGCTTGAAGATGCGGTAGTGCTTGGACGGTCCGGCATTCGCCGAAACGGCTACGGTAAGCGCGGCCGCCATCGCCGTGGCGGCCAAAAGACGCGTAGAAACAGACATTCGAAGACCCCCTTCAGGATTGGCGAGCACCGCGCCCGCGGGGGCGGACAATGGTATGCGGCTGTGCGCTTGGCAAGAAGATTAATTCCACAACAGGATGGAGGATGGTCGCACTCACAAAAGAGGCATTTCCCGCAATTTCTTACGCGATATTATACTTCCCGTCCCCAACCACAATAGCTAGACTTACGGAGGTGAGGCATGAGTCTCGCCGCGGTTGCCCACCTCTGGGGGCACGATGGGAATCGCATGGTCCAGCCGCCCCCCGTGGTGGAGGACGTGGCGGACTTTCCGGCCCCGATCTACTCCCGCAAGCAAGTAGTGAAGGCTGGCAAGGCCCTTACCCAGCCCATGCCGTGGGTAGGGGACCACGATGAACGGGCCGAATGGTACCGGCAGGTATTCAAGATTGCCTATGACTGGCGAAGCTCACACGCCTATCCCATGCGAGTTCTTCGGGATGAACTCAAAGGGCTAATCCAGCGCACCAAGAAGCGGGGCGTAACCGCCGCACGGTTGAAGCGTATGAGTTCCGTGCGCAAGAAGCTAAACCGCCTGAACACCACGCTTGCTCAGATTCAGGACATTGGCGGGTGTCGCGGAATTGTCGGTTCTCCGGAAACCCTGAACGCGCTTCTAGACTACTACCGCGGCAGCAATTGCCACCGTTTGCGGGAGGACCGGAGTTATCTCGATAACCCGCGGCCTAGCGGCTATCGCAGTCACCATCTCGTTTTCGATTTCCAGCCAGCCAGCAATGACGAAGAGCCGTTCCGTGACCGCCGCATTGAGATACAGCTGCGAACTAGGCTTCAGCATTCTTGGGCAACTGCGGTTGAGGCAATTGGCCTTCATCGAAACGAAGACCTGAAAGCCGAACAAGGCGACTCCGATTGGCTGCGGTTTTTTTTGCTCGTTTCCGCCGGACTGGCTGAGTTCGAGGGAACCGCGCCTGTTCCGTATGCTCCTGCGAAAGCAGAACGCATCTCTGAATTGAAGGCGCTGAATGAAAAACTCGGAGCAGTTCGCCGCCTCGAAACTCTGAATGAAGGGTTTCGGTATCTGGATAAGAACCGGCGTTCAGGCGCAGCATATTACATGCTGCAATTCAACAACGGCATACTGGATATTTCCAGCTACGAAAAAATCATGCGCGCCTCGCAACAGTATGGCGAAGAAGAGCGGCGAAACTCGAACACCGTTGTCGTTGTGGTGGATACGCTAGACGCACTGAAAGAGGCGTTTCCGAACTACTTTCTGGATGTTCGGATGTTCACGCAGAATGTGGTTCACATGCTGCGAGCTGAACCGCTAATCACGAAGCTATCAGTCCGCCAACAAAGCCAGACGGCAGAAGGGCATGAGGTGAACTGGTTGCGAAAGTATTTTCCGAAAATGTACGGCGATGAAAGCTAGCATCAAAGGTAGTGTACTAATTTGACTTCTTCGCGCTGGCGGGACAATCAACAGTAATCTCGCCTCCCCCATTAAATCCGCTCTCCATGCAAACCTCCACTTTGCCAGTCCAGCGATCTAGCCGATAAACTGCCGTCATTGTGGTGCCGCCATAGGCTGTTGCATATCCGTAGCCAATGCCAGAAATCTCATATCTTCCTATGAAAAGAATACTCCCGGCGACGACTGCCGCGCCCAACAATACCTCCCATGCGAATTTCATCTGCCGCTCGCCTCTGCCCCTATCGCCGCCCTAGCGGCCACGCTCTAATTCCTCTTTCGCAACGCTCTTATCCGTCACCTTCTTGAAGGCGCGGTCAAAGTCCTGCGGATCGTTGCTCGTTTCAAGCTGCCGCGCGGTTTCACGCAAACGCTTGCGGCGCTCTTCGTCCGAGAGGACCTGCTTCTTCTTGGGCATGTCAGATGCCCTTCGTGTAAACTGTCTTTATGCCGTTTCGTGAGGCCAGCACTTCAGCCAGTTCCATCGCATATCTGGATTCCGCCAATGGAACGGATGTTGAAAGCGTAACGCGATTTTGCGCTGCAATGGATATGTGAACGTAATACCCTCCAGCCGCACCACGATCTACTTTGATCCAGTCACAATCTTCTGGCGGTTCCTGATGTGCTTCCAGTTTCTCAATGTCGGCCATAATACGACTACTCCCAAGTGCGCTCTAACAGCGCGAGAATGATCCGGATTTTATCGCGGCCCATACGGAAGTCACGCTCCCGCTTCTTGCCCACGAGTCGTTCGATAGGTGAGACGCTTGCCGGATGCACCCTTAAGCGCCTTCACCGCTCTCCCTTCATCGTTAATGCCTAGCTTGGTGCGGTTCGAGTAGCGGAAATCGAATTCATTGGTGTAGCGATGCAGATGCTGCTCGCCACAATGCTGATAGGTGCCGATCATTCCGCGCTTAAACACGCTGAACACGCCTTCAATGGTATTGGTGTGAACATCGGCGCGCACCCACTCATTCTTGCCGTGGGTAACGAAGGAGTGCTCCGCAAATTCAAGGCCGAATTTCTTATAGTGGCCAGCCTCGTCAGTCATAAGCCGCGCTTCTTTCGAGATGTTCTTGCGAAGAAACGGAGCAATCTCCGCAAGTTCAAGCGCATTGATAACGCGGCTACGCGCTTCGCCAGTGTTGCGATCTACAAGGGTAAGAACCTTCATCTTGTGGTGATGCGCGGCACGCTTGGGAACGCCCTTCTTCTTGCCGATGAAGGTCTCGTCCACTTCAACAGCGCCACCGCCTGAACCTAGCAGAGGAGCATTTGCAGCCGGTCCCATCGCTTCGCGAACGCGATGCGCCATGAACCATGCGCTTTTGAGGGTAATGCCCAGAGTGCGCGAAAGCTGGTTCGCTGAAATGCCCTTCTTGCTGGAGCAAAGCAGATGAATGGCAGCCAGCCAGTCCCGCATGGCGATATGGCTGGCCTCGAAAATGGTCCCGATCTTGACGGTAAAGGGCTTCCGGCAGGCGTAGCATTTCCAGAGGCCCGGACGGTTGCTCTTGCCCTTAAGGCGCCCAGCACGGTCCACCACGCCACAATGGGGGCAGGTAGGACCATCCGGCCAAAGGTGCTTCTCTACAAAGGTGTAAGCCGCCTCTTCGTCATTGAAATGCGGGGCTGAAAATATGGACTTGGACATAGCTAACTCCCTCACCTGCATATCTAATTATTGTTGGTGGGGATGTCAAGTATAATATCGCCATTTCTTTACCGGACGATAAACCCGTCGATGAGCGCGGGAAGGGCGGAGAATGAATCCGCCACCGCGTCCGCTCCAAGCCTCTGGGCCGGTTCGGGGGTGTAGCCATAAGAGAGCAGGATTACAGGAATTCCTGCCGCACGGGCGGTCGCCACGTCCACCGCACTGTCGCCGATCATGACCGCGCCCGCACCCGGGCCGCCCAATTCCTCTAGAACATGCGCGACAACCCGCGCATCGGGCTTGTGGTAATCGTAGCGGCCAGCACCGCAGACCGCCCCAAAATGGCGAGATAGGCCCAGCGCTTCGAGAATCGGGACCGTCAGCACCTGGGGTTTGTTTGTCAGCACGGCCAGCCGCGCGCCACTCTGCCGAAGGGAGGACAGTGTGGTTTCCACCTCTGGGAAGGGCCGGCTCAGATCTGCGATATGATCGCGGTAGTAGGCGATGAAGCCATCCACCAGCTCCTGGATGCGCTCAGGCGCGGC
>JAICVV010000016.1 GCA_025935155.1 Alphaproteobacteria bacterium | reverse complement strand
TGGTGCAGCGCGAGCGGTCGCGGCTGGCGGCATGAGCGGGGAGGCGAAGGTGGCGGAAGAAGCTCGGCATCGGGGATTGGGCCGCGGTCTTTCTGCATTGATTGGCGATGACACGCCGGTCGTCGCGCGTGCCGAAGCATCGAAAGCGCGACACACCTTGCCCATCGCGTTCCTGAAACCCAATCGGTTCCAGCCGCGCAAAACATTTGCGCAGGACGAGCTGAACGACCTCGCCAATTCTATTCGCGAGAAGGGCGTGCTGCAGCCAATCCTGGTGCGGCCGATTACCGGCGAAGCGAATGCGTTCGAAATCGTGGCCGGTGAGCGGCGCTGGCGCGCAGCACAACTCGCCAAGCTGCACGATGTGCCGGTGGTGGTGCGTGAGCTATCGGATTCGGAATCGCTCGAGCTTGCCATCATTGAAAATGTGCAACGCGCCGATCTGAATGCGATCGAGGAAGCCGCTGCCTATCACGAGCTGATGGATCGCTTCGCCTACACGCAGGAGCGCGTTGCGCAGGAGCTCGGAAAAAGCCGCAGTCATGTGGCCAACACGCTGCGACTGCTCAAGCTGCCGGAAAGCGTGAAGGCTATGATCCGCGATGGCCGCTTGAGCGCCGGCCACGCGCGTACGCTAATCGCCGCGCCGGACGCGGAAGCGCGCGCCAGGGCCATTGTCGAAGCGGGGCTGAATGTTCGCGAGGCGGAAGCGAAGGCGAAACCCAAAGCGAAAGCCAACGGTGCCGAGCGCGCGCGCGGCAAGGATGCCGACACCAAAGCACTGGAAGCGAGCCTCGAAAACATTCTGGGCCTGTCGGTGGAAATCGCGCATCGCGGTGCCAGGGGCGGCGAAGTCACCATCGCCTACAAAACGCTCGAACAGCTCGACGATCTCGTTGCCCGCCTCAGCCGCACCGGCTGATCGCATCCGAATAGCGATGTGCGGAAAATTTACACAGATGATGTCGTGGGGCGCCTATGTCAGCCTTGCGGACCTGCTTGCCGGCACGAGTGCGCCGCCAGATAAGGATCGCGCGGAGATGGTTTCGCCGATGCACGATGCTTTCGTGGTGCGGCTCAGCCGCGAAGGCGCGCGCGAAACCGCGCGGCTGCGCTGGGGCCTGGTACCGTGGTGGGCAAAGGATTACGGCATCGGCACGCAGTTCATTCATGCCCGCGCGGAAACCATCGAAACCACTAAGGCCTATTGCGAAGCTTTCCGGTATCGCCGCGGACTCATCATCGTGTCCGAGTTTTTGAATCGCGGCATGTCACGCCAACGAAACGCGAGCCCCACCGCATCTGGCCGGACGACGGCAAGCCCATCGCGCTCGCCTGCGTCTGGGAACGCTGGAAGCAACCGCACGATGCGCCGCTCGAAACCTTCGCGATTGTCACATTGCCGGCGAATGCGGTGATTGCTCCCGTGCATCACCGTATGCCCACGGTGATCAGGGAAGCGGACTGGCCGAAATGGCTGGGTGAGATGCCGGTGTCTATCGAAGAAGAAGCAGGTGAAGGTCACTCCCATATTCGGGATTCAACCTCGCCAATACGCTCTCCCATACAATACCGGCGAAAATCTTGTCTTTCAGACCGTCAAGAACGGCAAATTCAGTTCCATGGCCGCGCATCGCTTGACACCCTTTGGGGCTGGTTCCTACATACGGCCGTCCCCGCTCCCGCGGGGCGCCAGGCTTTAAGCTTGGGGCTGTAGCTCAGTTGGGAGAGCGCCTCGTTCGCAATGAGGAGGTCAGCGGTTCGATCCCGCTCAGCTCCACCAGTCTGCGCCGCGCAACCCGCGGAGACGGCCCCCTTGGAGCGCCACAGCGCGAAGACGGGCTCCAGTGGTTCTGCGGGGCTTCGACTTGTTAAGCCCGGCCTCGCCTCTGATCTGAAGGAGCACCCGTGATTTCCGTTGGGCACAATCCGATCATCGCGCTGCTGCTTTTGCTGCTCGATCTGTACTGGTGGGTGGTAGTGATTGCCGTGGTGGTGAGCTGGCTCGTCGCCTTTGGCGTGCTCAACACCTACAACGAGTTTGCCCGCTCTCTCATCCGCGCTCTGGCGGCGCTTACGGAGCCGGTGTTCCGGCCCATCCGCCGCATTCTCCCTTCGCTTGGCGGACTCGATCTCTCGCCCCTCATCGTTTTGATCGCCATCTGGTTCCTGCAATATGTGTTGGTGTGGGCGGAAGCAAAATACCTGTACCAGCCGGTGTAATTGAGATGGCGGCGACGATCATCGACGGCAAGGGCGTTTCCGCGCGGCTGAAAGACAAGGTTGCGGCGGAGGCCGCGCGGCTCAAGCAAGCTCATGGCATAACGCCGGGGCTGGCAACGGTGCTGGTGGGCAACGATCCCGCTAGTGAAGTCTATGTCCGCAACAAGAACAGGACAGCGGAAGCGCTCGGCTTCCATTCCATCAGCTTTCATTTGCCGGCGGACGCGAGCGAAGGAGATGTGCTCACGCGTGTGCGCGCCCTGAACGATGACCCCGGCGTCCACGGCATTCTGGTGCAGATGCCGCTGCCCAGCCAGGTGCGCGAAGAAGCGGTGCTCGACACGCTCGATCCGCACAAGGATGTGGACGCGCTCACGCCCACCAACGCGGGCCTGCTTCTTAGCGGCCATGCCACACTGGTTTCCTGCACGCCCGCCGGCGTGATGCTGCTCTTGAAGGAATACGGTATTGAAATTTCAGGCGCGAACGCGCTGGTGATCGGGCGCTCGCTTCTGTTCGGCAAACCTGCGGCGCAATTGCTGCTCGCGGCCAACGCCACCGTTACCATGGCGCACTCGCGCACGCGCGATTTGCCGGATTATTGCCGCCGCGCCGACATTCTGGTGGCTGCCATCGGGAAGCCGGAGTTTGTCAAAGGCGATTGGGTGAAGCCTGGCGCCACCGTGATTGATGTGGGCATCAATCGTGTGGGCACGGGCGAAGGCGAATACAAGATTGTTGGCGATGTGGATTACACAGCGGCCAGCGAGCGCGCTGGAGCGATCACCCCGGTGCCCGGCGGCGTCGGCGCCATGACCATCGCGTGTCTCATGCGCAACACACTGATCGCCGCCGCTTCGATCGCCGGGCTACCCGCACCGCAAATCTGACAGCGACACTACAACCGCTTGCGCAGATCGGCGGCGATCTGCTCCGGCGTCTGCGAGTTGTCGTATACGGCGATGAATTTTCCATCCGGGCCCATCAGGCAGACGACGCTGGAATGATCGATGGCGTAGCCGCCGTCCTTCAGCCGGCGCCTCACACTGTACACCTTGTATTCGCGCGCCATCGCCGCGATCTGCTGCTCCGATCCCGTAAGGCCCACAAAGCGCGCATCGAACGATGCGAGATACTGCTTTAGCGCCCTGGGCGTGTCATGCGCGGGATCGACTGTGACGAAAACGGGTACAATCAGATTGGCTCGTGCACCCAGTTGCTTCAGCGCCTCGCTCATCAGTGCCAAAGTCGTGGGGCACACATCCGGACAATTGGTGTAGCCGAAATAAACCAGCATCCAGCGGCCGTGGAAATCCGCGTCGGTCTTCCGCTGTCCATTCTGGTCCACCAGCGAAAATGGACCGCCAACCTGCGGAGTGCCCACGGTTAGTACGCGCGGTCCCGAGTTTTGCTGCGCCTCGTACCAAAGGCCGCCCGCGGCAATGCAGCCGAGCGCCACGATGTAGGGAATCAAGGCCTGAGGTGTGCGGAGCATGGCCGGATTGATAGACTGACGTGTACGCTATGGTGAACAGGCGAATGGTCTCGGGCATGAACGAACCCATCCTGCCGCTGCCGGAAGCGGAGGTTGCGCGCGGATGGGCGCGCTACTGGCCCCGGCTCGCCGCCGAGCTGTCGCCATCGGCCCGCGGCCGTGTGCGCCTGCGCACACTTAGCAATCTGCGCTGGATGGCAGTGGCGGGCCAGTCGGTGACCTTGTTCATCGTTTACTTTGCATTGAATTATCCTTTGCCGCTGTTCGGTTGCGCTATGGCGGTCGGCGCCAGCGCCGCGTTGAATCTCGGCCTGACCGTGCGTTATCCAGCGGCGCACCGGTTGACCAACCGTGAAGCCACCGCCTACCTCGCCTATGATGAATTGCAGCTGGCAGCGCTTCTCTACTTCACAGGCGGGATCCAGAACCCCTTTGCGCTGATGTTTCTGGCCCCGGTGGTAGTCGGTGCGTCGACGCTCAATTTTGGCAACACCCTGGTGCTGGCGCTCCTCGCCTTTGTATGCATCAGCGCGATCGCAGTGGTGCACCAGCCCTTACCGTGGGCGCCCCATGAAACCCTGAACCTGCCACCACTCTATCAGGTTGGCATCTGGGCCTCGCTGGTGATCGGCATCGGATTCACCTCGATCTATGCGTGGCGTATCGCCAGCGAAGCAGCACGCATGTCCGCGGGCCTCGCGGCCACCCAGCTGGCACTCGCGCGCGAGCATCGCATGGCCTCCATCGGCGCGCTCGCCACGGCCGCAGCACACGAGCTTGGCACACCGCTGGGCACGATAGCGGTGGTGTCGCGCGAATTGGAGCGCGCGCTGCCACCGGAATCGTCTGAGGCGGAGGACGCGCGCCTGTTGCGGGGCGAAGCCGAGCGCTGCCGTGGCATTCTCACCAGACTGGCGCGGCCGGAAGAGAGCGTGATCGGTGCCATGGACCGATTACCGCTGGGCGCGCTGCTGGATGATCTCGCCAATGAATATCGCGGCGGCGATGTGGCGATCGCCATCGACATTCCGCAGGCCTCATCCAGGATACCTGAGCCCAGGGTATGGCGAGCGCCGGCGCTGTTGCACGGTCTCGGTAATGTGATTGCCAACGCCGTCGACTTTGCCCGAAGCCAGGTCACCGTCCGTGCTATCTGGGACGCGAAAGAGCTTCGGGTGGCGGTGGAGGACGACGGCCCGGGCTTTGCACCGGATATCATCGAGCGGATCGGCGAGCCTTACGTGACCTCGCGGCCCGGCAGCTACGCGGTCGCGGAAACGGACCTGGAGCCCGCGGCCGCCTATGCGGGCGAGCAGGGGATGGGGTTGGGTTTCTTTATTGCCAAGACGCTGATCGAGCAGACCCGCGGGAACCTGAAGGCCACCAATCTCGATCGGGGTGGCGCGCGGGTGACTGCCCGCTGGCCGCGGGGCGCTATCGACGGCGAGCACCAACCCGGAACTTCCGCCGTTCTATAAGCGTCATATCGCACTGTGTCTTGTCTGGGCCGCGGGAAATCTGTACGCCGAATCCGGCATGTCCAAGGATACATCCGAGGAGCGCACGCTCCTCATTGTCGAAGATGACCGCCCGTTTCGCGAGCGGCTGGCGCGCGCCATGGAAGCGCGCGGCTTTACCGTCACGATCGCCGAAAATGTGGCGCAGGGTGTCACCCGTGCGAAGGAGTCGCCACCGGCGTTTGCGGTGGTCGATCTGAAGCTTGAAGATGGCAACGGTCTGGATGTCGTGGAGATGCTTCACAGCACCCGGCGCGATGCCCGAGTGGTTGTGCTCACCGGATTTGGCAACATCGCGACCGCCGTGGCGGCGGTGAAGTACGGCGCGATAGATTATCTGCCCAAGCCGGCGGATGCCGATGATATACTGGCCGCGCTGCTGGCAGCGCCAGGCGGCAAACCGAAGCCGCCGGAAAATCCGATGTCTGCCGACCGTGTGCGCTGGGAACACATCCAGCGCGTGTATGAATTGTGCGGCCACAACGTATCGGAAACCGCGCGCCGCCTTAACATGCATCGCCGCACTCTTCAGCGCATTCTCGCCAAACGCAGCCCGCGCTAGGGGCTCGCGCGTGGCAGCCCGCAAATTTGGCTCCCGTAATTTCCGCTGGCTTGTGCTAAAGGGCGCCACGCGGCACGCACCTTCGCTGAAACAGCGATATCCCGTTTACGAAAACGTCGTTCCGCTTACGGAAGCAGGCGATGTTCGATTCGTTGACGAGCAGCAAATGCTACCGCTCACGCAGCAAGAAGCGGAATACGCCAGCCGCTTCGATCCGCGGCTGCCGGAAAAGGCCGAGCGTTCCATTGCGCTGATTCGGCTGGAAGGCGCCACCGTGCTGGGCAGCACGGGAGCGGTGATCGACGAACGCCGGGGCGTACTCTTTCAATCCCGATACACAGAGGACCGCTACGGGCCGGGCGTCAGCTATCACGATTTCATCGCAATGGCATCGACAGGTGTGGATAAGCCGCAAGCGAATTATTTCAGCATGGTGGGGGAATATCGTGGCCACCGCCATTTCTTCCACTTCCTGTTCGACCGTCTGCCGCGAATCTTCTATCTGCTGTCGCGTTTCGATATGGGCGACACGCCTTTCGTGATCCTGACCAACGAGAACCCTCCCGGGTTTCAGCGGGACCTGTATCGCTTTCTCGAGGCACAGTATCCGAACCTGAAGTTCATGGCTGTGCCGGAGCGGGAGCGTTGGCGCCTGCCCACGCTTTACCTGATCGACGACATGCAGCCCGTGCGGCGCACCTTCCTTGCGCCGGACATCATGACATTCATGCGTGAACTGGCTATCCGCGGCTATGGACTTTCGCCGGCTCCGCCGCATCGGCGCATCTACATCGACCGCAGTGACACGCGAAAGCGGCGCATCGTGAACGAAGGGCAAATCTGGCCGAGCTTCGCGCGGCGCGGATTCCAGAGCATCGCGGCCGGAAAATTGTCGTTTCGCGATCAGGTCGCGCTGTTCGCGGAGGCCGAGATCGTTGCCGGGCCCCATGGCGCCGGATTTTCAAACCTGCTGTTCGCGCCAGAAAGTACGAAGGTGCTGGAAATGTGCAATGTCGAGCGGGTGAAATCAGTCTATTTCCTGCTGACAAAAGCGATGGGCCAGCGTTATCTGCCGCTGGTAGGAAGCGAAGGGGGCCGCAACGAACGGTTCCGTGTGGATCCGGAGGCGGTAGAAAAGGCCCTTGCGAGCCTCGATGCGTGATGCAGCGCATGCGCCGCGCGGTTTCACCCTTGCGCAATCGGCATGCCGCACCCTAGCGGGACCGCTGTTACGCACCTATGTTTGGACGGCGGGGCTTCAGGAGATACCGCATGCAGAATCAGAGTTTCCCCATCGAAAAGAACGATGAAGAGTGGCGGAGCGGCCTTTCGCCGGACGCCTATCGCGTGCTGCGCAAGCATGGGACCGAGCCGGCCGGCACGAGCCCGCTGAACCATGAAAAGCGCGAAGGTCAATTCGTCTGCGCGGGTTGCGGGCAGCCGCTGTTCGATTCAAAAACGAAGTATGAGAGCGGCTCCGGCTGGCCGAGCTTTTATCGGCCGAAGGAAGGTGCGGTTGGCACGTCCAGCGACAACAGCTTTCTGATGAGCCGAACGGAAGTGCACTGCGCCCGCTGCGGTGGGCATCTCGGCCATGTTTTCCCGGACGGCCCCGCACCGACCGGCCAGCGCTACTGCATGAACGGCGCGGCGCTGAATTTTAAGCCGAAAGAAACCTGATGTTTGCCGCCAGGCGGCCTACCGGCACAAAGCAGGAAATCTATCGCGAGCTCCGCCTCCAGGCGCGAGGGCTTTTCGAAGGAGAACGGGACGCAATTGCCAATGCGGCAAACCTCGCGGCCCTGATCTATGGCGGGTTGGAGGATGTGAACTGGGCCGGATTCTACTTCCTCAAAGGTGAGGAGCTGGTGCTGGGACCGTTCCAGGGGCAGCCGGCCTGTGTGCGCATTCCGGTGGGCCGTGGCGTATGCGGTACTGCCGCGGAACGCAGGGAAGCGGTCATCGTCTCCGATGTGCAGAAATTTTCCGGCCACATCGCATGCGACACGGCCTCGCGATCCGAAGTTGTGGTGCCTTTGCTCAGGACCGGCCGCCTGCTCGGCGTACTGGATCTCGACAGCCCGAGCCGCAATCGGTTCGGTGAAGAGGACCGCGCCGGATTAGAAATCCTCGCGGCGCTTTGGATTCAAAGCAGCGATTGAAAGTGCGACAGCCGCCTGATTGAGCGGCTGTCTGTTGTCTCACCATTCATCGTCACCGGCGGAATGCGAGCGGGCGTCTTCTTCGGCCTTCCTCAACGCGTCGCCGTCGCGGCCTTCCAATGCGGCTTCCGCGTTCTTGCCCAAACGCGCGATGCGGCTGCGATTGCGTTGGACGAAACCGGTCTGCGCTGTGCGAAAATGACGTGAGGCGGTATAACTTCCTTCGCCTTCGATCTGGCCGCTGCCCTCGTCGCCCTCGCCTCCCTCGTTCGTCATGCCGCCCAAACTGTCCATGCCCGAGGTTTGGCTGCCGCGCGATTTGCGGCCGCGCTGGCCGGCAGAACGGCTCGTCTTGCGCGCAGCGGTGCGCGTGGAACGCGCGCTCGATCCTGCGGATCGGCCGCGAGTGCCGCGCCGCGCGGCCGTTTTCCGGCCTGCCTTGCGAGCGCCGGTCTTGCTCGCAGTCCTGCGGCCGCCGCGCTTGCTTGCGGCCTTGCGTGCGCCGGTTTTGGAACGTGCGGATGCGGACGTCTTGCGGCCGCCCCGTTTCGACGTAGCCTTCTTGCGGCTACCACCGCTCTTGCGGCCGGATTTCGACTTCGTTCTTGCCATGAAGGTTCTCCTCCCAATTGCGCCGGTTCAGGCGCGTTTCCGCTCAATCGCGGGCAACGGTCGACTGCATTGAATGTTCCGCGCAGCGCAAGAGTCAAATGTCTTTTCGTTGTGAGCGATAGAGGACGATGAATCATCGGTGATTGTCGTGGCCTCAATCTGGCACCGCAGCGGCGCGCACCGCACAGACGAATGCCTGCACTTTGGCCAAATCCTTGGTGTGGCTTCCGTCTGCCTTGTCGGTGCGGGTCTTGGAATCGGCGCCGGCCGGACGGGAGGCAGCGATAGCTGTAGCAACGTTTTCCGGCCCAAGACCGCCGGCGATGATGACCGGCGTACGCACACCTTCAACGATGCGGCGATCAAGCTCCCAATTGTGGGTTTGGCCGAGCGCCCCGATCTGCCGGTCTTTCGGATCGTAGCTGTCGAGTAGCAGGATATCCGCGATGCGGTCGTAAGCACGGGCGAGCGCAAGACAGATCTCATCCATGACTGGGATGCTACGCATGATGGTCAGCGCCGGAAATTCCGCTTTCAAATGGGCAGTATCGGCGGGCGAAAGCAACTCTGGCGCTGCACCGAGATGCAAGATGTCCGGCTGCAGCGTGGTCACAAGGGCCGAAATCTGTTTCAAGTCTCCGGAAAGCGACAGCACACAACGCTTGGCGCTGGAGTGAACGCCAGCGAATATCCTTTGCGCTCTCGCGACCGATTGTTCACGCGGGAAGTTGCCATCGCCAACCAGCACACCGATGTGATCGACGCCTATTACGGATAAGGCCGCCGCCTCTTCCGCGCTGGTAATCTCGTAGATTTGGACCAACATGGCGCACCCGACAGGATTCGAACCTGTGACCTCTGCCTTCGGAGGGCAGCACTCTATCCAGCTGAGCTACGGGTGCGTGGACTGCTCGTATAGCGCGGCAGGACCGCTCGCCGCAAATATGGGCGAAACAGCGGCTCAGCCTGCCCATTCACTCAACGGCAGGTGAAAGGAATGAAACGGTATTTGCGTGCACGGCCATCCCGCTCCCCGGTGACGATCCTAGGAAGCCAAAGCTGCAGGGCTTGCGGGTTGCGAACCAGGCGCGGCGACCATTCGCGGCAATCCGCGTTCTCTCAATCGGGACCGAGAGGAGAGGACGATGGCCAAGCTCGACGCGGAGGATCGCAAGGATCTGAGCGATAGCAAATACGCTTTCCCAAGGGAGCGGAAGGAACCCATCGAGGACGCGAAGCACGTCCGCGCCGCGATGGCGCGCTTCGACCAGGTCAAAGGCGTCAGCGACGCCGAGCGCGACGAAGCGTGGAAACGCATTCTGGCAGCCGCCAAGAAATTCGGTGTCGACGTCCACGAAAAGAGCTGGCGTGACCTCGGCCACAAAAAGGAGAAGTAGCGTCAGCAAGTTTCGGCGGGACGACTTGCACACTTTCCGGCCATGGCCAGCTTTTGTCCAAAGGTGTGCCGGAGTTTGGTGCCGGTTACCGTTCGGCCGGCGCGTGCTCGGCGATATAGCTCTTTGGGTTTTTATCGACAGGCTTCACCCCAGTGATGTGCCTGGCTTCGAACGCGGCGAAGCGCACTGCCAGCGCGTGGCGAAGGTCCAGGGGAGCGTTGCGCCGGAAGTCGGCGAGGCCCTGCCGCTCTTCTTCGGCCATATGGTCACTGTTGACGTGATTGGCCGTTGCGACTGCCTTCCGCCATTCGGAGCTTCCCACGGAAGGTCCGCGCACCTTTGCCACGGCCTCACGAATTTCATTGTGGTCCTTGATTGCATCTTCGGTTTCGGCGGCGCTGGTGGGTTTGGTGTCCGCACCACGGCCCACCTGCAATAATTCGGGATAAAATAGCTGCTCTTCGGCTTCGGCATGAGCGTCGAGCAGCGCGGCGAGCCGGTCCCAGACTGCGCTTAAACTTCCGGTGTCCTTGTCCCCGATCTGCTCCAGAATCGCGAACAGCCGCCGCTGCTCCCGATGGTCGTCTTCGATCAGTTGCGTAATATCCACGACGCTGTCCTCTTTGGAGGCGCTAAATGCGCGAATTCTGCTACGAGCCGGTGCTGAGTTCCTTCATCAGCCGATAAGTGAACTCGACCGTCTGATAGAAGTTTCCGCTTTCGTCCCGCTCGTCGCGGCCATGGGCGCGCTCGTCATCGATATCCCACCAGCCCCCGCCCACCCCGTAACTTGGTATTCCCGCCGCTCGGGTGAAAATGGAATCGCTGGCACCTGCTGTCATTTCCGGCATCACCGGCACGCCGGGCCACATGGAATGCACCACCTTGGTGACCTGCGCCATCACCTTGGGATCGGGCGCGGTTTCCTTCGCCTCCTGCACGGGCTCGAGCAGGGTGACCTTGATATTGGGATCGCCGGCAATCTGCTGCAGTGTAGCGCGCGTTTGCTCGACCGTTTCGCCGGGGAAAACCCGGCACTGGATAGTGGCATCGGCGCGCGAGGACAGCGCGTTTTCCTGCACGCCGGCCTTGAGCATGGTGGCGACACAGGTGGTGTGCAGGATGGCGTTGAGCGACGTGTCCTTCGCCAGCCGCGCGGCGGCAGCTTCATCCACCGGCAATTTCGCCATCGCCATTAAGTCGCTGCGCTTCTGCCCTGACGCGCTCATCGCAATGGTCTGGAAATAGGCGCGGGTGGTGGTGTTGGTTTTGTAGGGGAACTGAAACTGCGAGAGCCTCATGAGGCCGTTCGCCAGTTCGTAAATGGCATTGTCGGGCCGCGGCTCGGAGGAGTGACCGCCTTTGTTGGTCGCCTCCATTTTGAACGTCATGTACGTTTTCTGCACGGTCTCGACGCTGAAATCGAGGCGCTTGCCATCCAGGATTTCGCCTGAGCCGCCATCCGGATTAATCACCAGACCGGCATCCACCAGATCGCGCTTGTGCGTCAGCAGATACTGCGGTCCGTCCTGCTCCAGGCCGACTTCCTCATCGGCGGTGAAGGCGACGACGATGTCGCGATCCGGAACAAAATTCTCTTTCTTCAGGCGGATGAGCGCGGCGGCGGCCGCGGCATCCTCATCCTTCATGTCCGAGGTGCCGCGACCGTAGAAATAGCCATCCTTTTCCGTAAATTTGAATGGCGGCAAGGTCCAGTCCTCGGAACGCGCATCCACTACATCCATGTGGCAGATCCACATAACAGGCTTGCCGCGCCCCTTGCCTTTCAGGCGCACCACCACATTCACCTGCTTGGGATACTTGGTCTCCGGCACCACGCTGATTTCGGAATCGCTGAAGCCGTTTGCCTTCAGGTAGCGAACAAGAATATCGGCGACGCCCCTGGTGCCAACATCGTGCACCGAGCGGACTTCGACGATGTCGCGGAAGATATCGCGCGCGAGCTTCTGATTGTCCGCTGGCGGCATTGGACCAGGGGACAGATTGGCGGCCGTGGCGCGAGCGATGCCACCGAAGGCAAACAGTAAAGCGCTCACCTTCAAAACGCGAGATGATGACGGCATGAAAACCTCTGTTCAGCGGGCGCGCACGCTAACGCAGGCCAAATTGGCAGCAATGCGGCACTACAGAATGGGCGGCCGGAATGCGCCATCCCAATCCGCGGGCGGAGGATAGGTTTCATACCAGCCGACACGTGCCAGGTGCAGCCTGTAGAGCTGCGGAATGGCCCCCGAGAGATTGTTGCATTGGTCAATTAAAGTGCGCGCGTCGTTCCAGCGTTGGGCGCGAATGGCCTGGAACAGATGATCGTGGAACGACGATAGAGCGCGGAATTTCGGGGAGGCGCGCACCAGCGGGTTGCCGTAGAGCGCATAAACCTGCATCGGCTTGCCGTCCGGGCCGACCGCGATGGTGTCCACTTCGAGGAGTGCGAAATTCTTCTCTGCGGCATCGCGCGTGTTTTCGCCCACAACGATCGCCGGCCCATACCGTGTGGACAGGTCGCTGAGCAGATCGGCGACGTCGGTGCATTGGCCGCTGACGGAGTACTCGTCATGCCCTTCCAGCGTGCCAATTACGGCGGCGCCTGTAGCAATGCCGATTCCGATCTGCAACGCATCGTACGGCGTGCCTTCGCCATGCGAATCCTTCAGTTGCGTGATGCTGTTCATCATGCGCAGCGCCGCTTCGCAGGCATGCGAAGCATGATCTGGATCGTCGCCCGCGGCGTTCCATACCGCGGCAAAGCGGCTGCCCGAAGCGTAGGCCACGCTGCCCTTCTGATTGGCGACCGCGTCAAATGCCGGCGCGAAGGTGCTGTCGAGCAGAGTCTGGACGCCGTTCGCATCCACACGGTCACCCAACCCGATTCCATGCATGCGGCCGGCCAGATAGGTGACTGTCCGGTTTTGCGCCTGGGTGCGCGGCCGCGAAACCGCCGGCGGGACAACGGCAGATGCCGCTTCGGGCGGCGTGTCGGTGGTGAACCGCACTGGCCTTCGGGGCGCCATCGCATTGCTCACCAGCGCTCCGAACATAAAAGAGACGCCCAGCGCAATCGACGGGCTCAACGCTGCGACGAACAGGTGTTGCCGCTCGAACAGGAGCCAGCTGCCGGCAAACGCAACCGCAATCGCAAGCACCGTGAAGAGCCCTGCCCATACCGGGCGCAAGCGCGCGAGCAGCACAATCAGCAGGCATCCGGCAATGAGCAGGAACAGCAGTTGCGGCCACAACGCAGAGGCATTGCTAGCCCACACCCCCGTCTCGAAGTTGGACGTGTACAGCGCGGCGAGATCGCCGGACGGTGCAGCGCCGCCAGTACCACCGGCGATCCGGTCAAAGGCGGCAAATTGCAGGCCGCGCAGCGCCGCGGTGCCGCCGGCCGGGTTGAGGGTCATGAGGGCCGCCATCGCGACCAGCACAATCAGGGCGACTGCCGCCGCGCTCAGAGAACCCGTGTTTCGTGTGTTCATTCCTGCTCCATAGCGTGGCGGCGCGGCTTTTCGCCAGAAAAACCGCAGAATATTGCGCCCTCAAATGCCCATTGCTGTGCTCGTGAGCCTTAGATGGAGCCGGAAACGTGGAAACAGGGGCAAATATCCGGTTGCACTGAGGGTGGAAAGATAACCATCCTGCCGCTGATACCCGCGGAATAGCCCGTCTTCCCCAGATTACTGCCCTTCCCGGATTCAAGCTATAAGCGGCCAGCAAATGACAAGGGGGCGTGATGAAACGGTATGCGATTGGCGTTGCTGCCGCTGGCTGCCTGATGGGGACGCCGGTATCGGCCTACGATCCGCCTTACGTATGGGTTGGTCAGCTGACCCTGAGTGACATGGTTAATTGCGGGGGCGGTGGCAGCGACACGGTCACGATGGTCTTCCGGCCCAAGCTGCAGGACGGCGAGGACAATTCCGCTTTTTCCTACAGCTTCCTGTACGCGTCCGGTACGGCGCGCAAGAGCGACTCCGGCGTGCAATTCAACGGCACCGGCAAATACAGGAGCTCTTTCGTAACCGGCTTCGTCACAACGAGAACGGCAACAGGAACATTCGAACTGAAGGTCAAACCGGCGGTAATCACGCCAAAGACGAGATTCGTGACGATCTCTGGCACACTCACGAACTTCGTCGGGCTCGATGGATGCAATGTTCGGGTGCGCGGCGCCGCCGTGCGGCGTTAGGGGATTACTGCTTGCCGATGCCGTGCGTATGTGCCGGCAGGCTGCCGCTTTCCGAGTCCTTCCGCCAGAAGAACAGCAGATAGAAGATGCCGATCGGTAGAATCCAGAAGGCAGTATTGAACAGCACGATCGTCACCGTGCCAAGCCAACTTGCACTCACACCGATGTAGGTCTGGCCGATAGGTGAAAGCGCGTGCATGGACTGAAGCGAAGCCAAAACCTGCGTCTTCACGCCCGATTCGATCAGCATTTCACCCAGGTACAGCAGCATGCCCAGCATGTAGGCAATAAAGGCAAAGATCTTTAGCGCCAGCCCGGCGCGGTTGAGGAAATAGTAAATGCCAACCACCATCGCGAAATTGATGGTGATGACCTGCCCCAGCCAGCTCACTTCGTTCGCGGTGATGGACCGGCCCAAATTGATGAGATCGGCTTCGCCCATTAGAGTCATTACGCTTGACGTAATGCATAAAGTCACCTACCGTCAAGGCATGATCCTCAGCTACGGCGATGCGCGGACGGAACGCTTCGCGCGTGGCGAACGGGTCAAACAATTCGAGCCATTCCGGCCGCGGGCGGAGCGCGTGTTGGACCGGCTTGGGGCGGCGGCGACCCTTAAAGATGTAGCCAACTTTCCGGGCCATCGCCTCGAAAAGCTGAAGGGCGACCGCCAAGGCCAATGGAGCGTTCGTATCAACGATCAATGGCGCATCTGTTTCAATTGGCCGGATGGCGCCGCCGGTCCGAGCGGTGTCGAGATCGTGGACTATCATTGAGGTGAAGCATGGCGCGTCCCATCCATCCCGGCGAACATCTGAAAGAGGCCCTTGAGGAAACTGGCATGTCTGCTGCGGAGCTGGCGCGGCAGCTCGACATTCCCACCAACCGCAT